>JASHUQ010000015.1 GCA_030039935.1 Microcaldota archaeon | reverse complement strand
TAGCTAGATAAGATCAGTAGAGCTTACCGTTCCTATGCAGATCATGCTTGATTTCGATTCTACAATCGGCAGCCTTTCCAAACCATTGTTTATTATCATCTTCCTTGCCTTTTTTACATCCGAATCCCTTTCAGCAAACACAGGCTTTTTCATTATTTTCTCTATCTTTCCATCAATGCTCTCTTTCAGATGGTCATTGTTCACTATCCCTACAAGCTTTCCATGGGAAAGAACAGGCAGAGTTCCAACACCGGACCTTTTTGCCAGCTCCCTTGCTGTTTCTACGCTTGTTTGCGGTGAAACTGCAACTATTTTTCTATCAATAAGACCTGAAATGCTCTTTTCCTTTGCCATAGTTAGATTTAGCAGGTATATTTATTTATAAGCTATTCCAAATAATGAAGAAGGGTGAGTTACATAAACATCTACAACATTACCCATTCTACAGACATGGACGGTATGTCCAGCGCAGCGCTGCTTGTGCACAACTATAGGATTCCATTAAAAAATATAATGTTCATAAGCTATGACGAGAAAAGGTTTGATTACACAATTAAGAAGATAGGCAATATGCGGGCAAAGAGCGACGTTTTCATATTCTCGGATTATATGGCAAACAAGAGGCAGGCTAATGCTATTAAGAGAGTTGTCATGAGATTGAAAAGGGATTCAAACATCGTGATATGGCTTGACCACCACCCGTGGAGCGATGAAACTTTCAGGCTCATATCCAAATACTGCGACATAATAATAGCCGGGGAAAACAGATACATGTGCGGTGCGCAGATTGTCTACGATGTGCTTTGCGAAAAGGACAGGTATGGAGATTCTATAACAAAGCTTGCGCACACTGCAGATTTTGGGCTTACATCAAAAACTAACGAGACATGGCTCAGGCGCATTGCCTCCGCGGTTAGATATTCAAACAATATTGAAGATATAGAAAAAGCAGACATGAGCCTAAGAAGAGTGGTCAAGGCTGTATCTATGAAAGACACAAAAAACAACTATGTCAAGAAAATAGCAGACAGGTTTGTTTCCCAGTCAAGGAAGGGGACCAAAAGGCTTCTATCAAACCTCGCTACGATAAACGTTAACGGGGTTAAGATAATGGCGGGATTTGGGAAGAAACTGCAAACGCAAGAGGTGTGCACGAAAATACTCAAAAGATTCAAGGCGGATATAGCAATTTACATAGATGTCAATGAAAGAAGGGTGCACATGAGGAGCAAAGGGAGAATATACTGCTCAAGGCTTGCTGTTTTGTATGGCGGAGGGGGCCATCCCTATGCATCCGGATACCTGTTCTCCAAGAGCGACATGAGAGACAACAGCAGAAAGTCAAGGGAGCTCATGATAGAGAAGATAAGAAAGGGAGCGGAGAAATGCTATTAAGAAAGAATTCCATAGCCTGTGAGCCTCCATCTTTGCGATATGTTTCTTAATATTGCTATTTTGATATCTTTCTCTGTGCATATAGGATTCTTTAGATCTATTTCAAGCGTGTCCCTCTTTGCCCTTTTCACAAAGCCAACCATTGTCGCTGTTCCAACACCCATAAGCAACGGCTCGTTTTCCCTTATTGTCTGGTCTTGTATGTCATTCCTTTCTATCTTGTAGTATTTCAATACAATGCTTGTGACAGATTCTGGAAGCTTTCCCACGTGTCCGACAATATTCCCGACAAGGTTGTCGGCCTTTGTAAGCGCTGGGTCGAGCTCTGTCGACACCCCGATCAATCCTCCAGGAACGGCTTTTTCAAGCTTGTCTGTCCCGTTGCTGAGACTTGTTACAACTGTAACAAGGGGTTTGTACGATCCTTTCTTCGCACCAGGCTGTGCAAAGTTTGCGCCAGGCCTTATCTCTATCTGGTCCCCATTCTTGAACGTTCCTCTTTTTATCGCGCCTCCTATTATCCCTCCTGAAAGCTTTGTTGCATCGCTTCCGGGCTTGTTGACGTCAAAAGATCTCACAACGTACATTATGGGATTGGAGTTTATGTCCCTCTGCGGCCTTGGCATGTTTGCTATCATTTCGAGCAATACATCTATGTTTACATTCTGGTTTGTCATCACTGGAACTATTGGTGCATTCTCTATCTTGCTCCCTTTTATGAAATTCTTTATCTGCTGGTAGTGCTTCTGTGCAGCCTCCTTTCCTACAATGTCCACCTTGCTCTGCACGATTATCGCATTCTTCAAATCAAGAAGGTTTATTATCATTAGATGCTCTTTAGTCTGCTGCATAGGACATGGTTCATTGGCAGCGATCACGAACAAGATCGCGTCGATCACGCTCGCACCTGCGATCGCTGTTGCCATTAGGGTTTCGTGTCCCGGCGCATCTAGCATGGATATTCTCATTATCGGTTTTGTGGGAGATCCATCATTTGGGCATTTCTCTTCTGTTGTATAGGAAGAGGGGCCGTTTTCCTTTTCGCACCTCCTTATTATCGCGTCTGCGTATCCCAGTTTTATCGTCATGTTCCTTTTTAGACTCTCACTGTGCTTGTCTGTCCAGACCTTTGTTATCGCTCTTGTAAGAGATGTCTTTCCATGGTCTATATGGCCTAGAGTTCCAATGTTCAATACGCTTTGTGTAAGTTGGTCCAATTTTTATCACTTCTTTTCCTCGCCTTTCTTCTCTTGTTTTTCCTTCTTAGGGAATATCTCGTCAATGCTCTTTGGTCCGTATTCTGTTATTACCGTATTGAGCTGCTCCACATCCTGGCTTACCATGTTGCCGCGCACAGTTTTCCTTTTCAATATTCCTTTTGATTTACCGGAATTGCCCATGCTCCTGAACGCCTTTGTTTTTATTGTTCCCTGTATGCTCCTATCTAGAGGGAACCCGCTTCTGTCGCTTCCCCCAGTTATCTTAAGCTTGAATCCCGGAAGGCCTACTATGTTTCCCTCTATTGTGTCCCCAATCTTCATGTTGAGAAGCAATGCAGACTTGTCCTTATCAAGTTCTACTTGGGCTGTCCTTCCGCTTTTTTTGTCTGAATACACTATCTTCAAATAATTCACCTATAACTTTTGAACAGAAAAATAGGGCGGAGTCCCGCCACATTTTCTTATATATTTATCGATGCAAACAATAAAAAGGTATCCTTTCAAAAAACGCTATTTCCTGACCAGTATTATGCTTGCCTCAAACTCCTCTTTCTCATTTTCCCCAAGTCTTCTGACATTTGGCAGTGTCCTGAAATCAGCATTAGGATCTAGTCCGAGTCTGCTTGCAGCTCTTCCTGTTATTGGTTCTATAGCAGTGCATGCCTCAGTGCTCCATACCTGCATATGGCCAAAAGTATGCCTTAGAACAAAGCTGAATTCCGGATTCCAGTACTGTATAGAAGATTCATATGGAAGGTCCATGACGCTATCCTTTTCATTTCTTACATCATCTAAAGTAAGATTTACGTGATCTGTCAGAAGGCGTCCAGAAGCCACAGTTCTAAATGCTGGATGCCATCCTAGCATGTATGGCATTGGAAGATGTGCGTAGCCGTCTGTCAAAAGTACCCTGAGCCTAAGTGCTCCCTTAAGGTCTATGCTGTACCTTTTTCTCAGGTTGAATGAGAATGGGAAGCTTTGCAGTAATCTCGGCTTTCCATTTGCTGCTGGCCTTTCAACCTCGCTCATCGCTTCATAGTAATACTCAAATTCTGCAAAATCAGAGCCATGGTCTATTAATGTAAAGTCTTTCATGTCCCTTAGCAGGCCATGCTGCCCAAGCCTGAATTCCTTGCCATTAATGTGTATCGCGTTTCTTTCTTTGTCCGGCGCGCTGCCAACAATGGGAAACATTACAATATCGCTGTTCTGCCATCCTATGTTTGGCCTGTATAAAGATGGAGCGCCTCCTGGCCACATCACATCTACTCCATTTGCAACAAGGCTGTATATCTGCGCATTCTCAGGGTTTATCCTTGCCTCTGTCCCAACGTTCTCAATGCGCAATGTCCTTTGAACACTTTTGGCAACCATAATACCAATAAAGTTGCATATTTCCTGATATATAAATGTAGTGGAAATTTTAGGATTTTGACTACTTATTTGGGCTTTTGAAAACGCTAGGTTTCCACCAATGAGCGCAGTTCGTCCATATCGCTGTCTGAAAACGGCTTCTTGTAAAGCTCGTTTACAAGCCACAATCCACTCTCCCTTATTTTCTCTACAGGAGAATAGAGGCCGAGCCAGTTGCTCGATGGCCCGCACTCATTGCACAACGACACTGTTGATATTATCTTTGATTCAAGCGAAAGCCTCTTTTCCTTTTCATTAACTTCAAATACAACAAAACTGAAGTTCTTTGTCATGTATCCTGTTACAAGTTTCTCTATCCTCTTCTGCTTTTCAAGGTCTATCCTGCTTGAAAGATTCTCTCTTGCGTCCTTTGTTGTAAGGTCGATTTCCCAGTCATCAAGAAAAGGATCATTCTCTTTGTTGAGTATGCACCTTCCAATATTTTTCCTGAATATGCTTCTGTCTTTGTTCTCTGTTACAAAGTGCTGTTCCAGCCTGGAGAAAAGCTGGTTATCTCCAGTATGCGTCCCAATCCTTACTATTCTGTTTGCTCCATGTCCTGTCTCTTCATTCTCGAACATTATGTAGATTCCATTATTTGGTATGTCTTTCTTGTTGAAAGGATACTTTTGTATCTTAATGCTATTAAACAACGAGTGCAGGATACCGCAATTCTTGCTTACATTATCACTTCCCAAATTGCTTTGCATATACAGC
>JASHUQ010000001.1 GCA_030039935.1 Microcaldota archaeon | reverse complement strand
GATAATTCCTGTAATATTCGGATGCGGGTCGTGGCAGTGCGCATGCGGAACGCCGCACAGCCTTCCAATAACAGTTAGAGGAAAGTGCGCAAGCGTAGAGGTTATACTAAAGCCTGCCCCAAGAGGGCTTGGGGTTGTGGCAAGCGAGCCTGTGAGGAAGATGCTGGAGCTTGCAGGCGTAAAAGATCTGTGGAGTTTTTCCAGGGGAAGGACGAGGGCGAAGTACAATACTCTTGTAGCGGTCTACAATGCGCTAAAGAGCGAAGCCAACATAAAGAATACAGCCTCTATGCAAATAAAGCAGTGATGATTGAAATGGCAGAGAAAATAGAAGAGGGAAGGTTTGTAACGCCAGGAGAAAGGCTTTCTACAGAAGAGGAATACGCTCCATCGAGAAACACATATTCTGAAGATGGGGTCATCTATGCCTCAACAAGCGGCTTTGCAATCGCGAAGAACGGTTATGTGGAAGTAAAGCCTATAAAGAACGTTGAAAAGATAAGGAGCGGCATGCTGGTGATCGGAACGGTAGTGGATGACATGAAGAATGTTATATTTGTAAGAATCGATGGAATCCGGTCAGAAAACAAGGAATATCTCGCATTAAAAGACGGAAAGATACTGATAAGCAGGCCGAGGCCGCAGTTTGGAAGGGGAAGGGATAGGTTTGGTGGCGGCAGGGATGGAGATAGAAATGAAAGAAGAGAGGGAGGAATGGGAAGGGAATCATTCCAAAGAGGAAGAAGACCTCCTATGGAGAGAGAGGAGAAGCCGTGCAAGACAGGGGATACGATCCTTGCAAAGATCATAGGGGAAGAGAATGACATTTATGTGTTAGGACTTGGAGCTCCGGAAGCAGGAGTAATCTATGCAAACTGCAGCGTTTGCAGCAATCCTATGAATGTTGATGAAAGGACTGGCGCTCTTGTTTGCAGCGTATGCAAGCACGTTGACAAGAAGAAGGTAAGCATATACTACAACAATCCGCAAGAGATAAAGAAATTGGTTTCATAAATATAATGTTGTGATCTTATGGAAATAAAAGTCATAAAGAACGAGGGCAAGGAGCTTATGCTTGAATTCGAGACAAAGGATCTAACAATACCGGACCTTATTGCCCATGAGCTTCTCAATGACAATGATGTCACATTTGCGGGAGTGCTAAAGGACCATCCGGAAGTTGGAAAACCAATGCTTGTTGTAAAGACTAACAGGAAGAAGGCTGTTGACGCTGTTTCGAGCGCGATAGACATGATAGGAGAAAGCATAAAGGAGATGCGAGCAGGAATATCAAAGAAGAGATGATTCCCTGAAGCAAGGGATTAGAATAGCTGCCTTTGCAAGCGGCCAGATAGACAAGAATAGAAAAAGGAGCGGAAAGTGCATTCTTGTGTGTGTTGTTGGAAACCTGAATGCTGTAGAGGGAGTATTATCAAGCAAAGTAACAGTTGACGGAATCGATTCCACTAATATTATAGTGAAGATGTTTAATGGATCGAGGTTCAGAGAGCAGGTGAAGCTCCTCGCCTTCAATGGAATCGCAATTGCAGGCCTTAACATTATAGATGTAACGGAACTCGAAAAAAGATTGAAAATGAGAGCAATAATAGTGACAAGGCACAGGCCGCGGCTCTCTCTGCTTATAAGAGCACTGAAGCTTTTGCAAAAGAAAAAAAGAGTTAACATAAAAGAAAGAATGAAGTTGCTAAAATCACAGAAGAAAAGTGTTTTGATGGAGGGTTTCTATGTGCAAAGCTATACTGAAAGAAAGGACATAGAAAAACTAGTGGAAACATCCGCAAATCTTCTGAGACTTGCACACATGATAGCAAGTGGAATATCTTCTGGGGAGTCGAAAGGAAGGATATAAAATTAGAGCATTCTCTTTATTTCTCTAAAACCTATATCTTTTAGTAATGATGGATTCCTGGCAAGTATCCCCAATATTTTTCTTTTTGTGAAATCTGTCTTTAGTAGTGTAATAGTATCTTCCATTGGCATTTTTGCAAGACTCTTTAATGTAGTGTCTGCGGTTTCATCCCAGTCTTTGTCTGAATGTGCGGCAATTCTTTTCTGTACCATTGTACCTATCTTATTGTTCTTCGCAATTTTATTGGCATATTTTTCATATTCCCTGAATGCCTTCTTTGATGTGTCATTATTTTTTATTGCACGCTCTGCCACGTTTGCGGCCAAATTGCCAGATTTCATTGCAATTCGTATACCCTCTCCAACTATCTGTGTGGCTTGGAATGCCGCATCTCCTATTATCATTATCCCGTTGTCAATGTAGAAATGCGGCAATGGTTCTGTTGGTATGGTTCCTGCATGCATTTCTATTGGTGTTATCTTGCCAAGTGACTCCATGCAGCTTGGCCTTTTTGTTATTAGATTATCAAGAAGTTTATACGGATACTCTGTTGCTCCTTTGAGGCCTGTCAGGCCAATTCCTATCCTTGCTCTATCATCAGATATTGGAAACACCCAAGCGTATCCTGCCGGGGCTGTTTTTTCGCCAACAATTAGTATTGCCGTGTCTTTCTCTAGATTCTCTACATATGCTTCATACTCTATACCTGCACTTAGTATGGTCTTTGCGTCTTTTGGGAATGCACCTATGTTCCTTGCAACAACAGCAGACGAACCGCTGGCATCTATCACAACTTTTGATTTAAATTTTATATCTTCATTTGCCTTTCTTGCCTGCACTCCTTTTACATAACCATTTTCCAAAATTGGATACCTTACATCTGTACCTACACTCAGTTCACATCCGTGTTTTGCTGCGTCCATTGCAAGATACTGCCATGCACTGCGCGTATCTATTACACAGAAACCAAACTGCTTGTAAGAGAAATCCACTGCCCTGTTCTTTGTAGCAAATATAAATCTCCTTATTTTGTTGTAATACCTTTCTGGTATGCCCAGCTCTTTCATATCTGATGGATAGGAGCCACCACTAGTTCTGATAGGATAACCTATCTCATACTGTTTTTCAACAAGATGCACACCAAGGCCATTTTTTGCAGCTGTTCTCGCTGCCATTAGGCCACCCGGGCCCGCACCCACTATTACTAGTTCTGTATTTATTTCCTTCACAAAACACACAAGTTTGTAATTACTAGACTACTTAGTCATTGTTGGTGCAAAACCTTTTTAAACCTTGTTTAGCAAATCATTCTATTCATGTGAGGGTTGACCATGAGTTTCTACATTTACACTCTAGGAGCAGGAGTCATAGCGCTTTTGTTTGCACTCTGGGCTGCATTCTCCACTCTGAAAAAGGAAGAGGGAACGCCAAAGATGAAAGAGATATCAATGGCCATAAGATCTGGATCAAAGGCTTATCTTAACAGGCAACTAAAGACAATAGTTATCTTTGCAATCATCCTTGCCGTAATATTCTACTTCTTGAAGAATGGGTACCAGCTTGACATTGCATTCGTAACTGGCGCTGTTGCATCTTATCTAACAGCATATATTGGAATGAATGTTGCTGTAAGAGCAAATGTAAGAACAGCAAAAGCCGCAGAGAAAGGAACAGAAAAAGCATTCAGCACAGCGATAATAGGAGGATCTGTAACAGGGTTCGCCGCTGTTGGATTCGGATTGATTGGAATCAGCGTTCTTCTCATGTATCTCACAATATCCAATGTTGCAATACTCATAGGGTTTGGATTCGGCGCATCTCTCATATCGCTGTTTGCAAGAGTCGGCGGTGGAATATATACAAAAGCGGCAGATGTAGGCGCAGACCTTGTTGGCAAAACAGAGCTTGGGCTTCCAGAGGATGATCCGCGAAACCCTGCTGTAATTGCTGATAATGTTGGAGACAATGTTGGCGACTGTGCAGGAATGGGAGCAGATGTGTTTGAAAGCTATGCTGTGACTCTTGTCGCAGCTCTTCTCATAGCATCTGGACTCGGAGCTGCAAACGCACATCTATTCTCGTATCCGCTTATGCTTGCTGCTTCTGGAATAATTTCAAGCCTCATTGCGATGCTATTCATGAAGGCAAGGCACGGAAATGCGATAAAAGCCCTTTATTCTGGGATACTTGCAGCTGTGATAATATCTGCTGCATTTGACCTTGTGCTTACTTATCTAATGAAAATGCCGTTCAATGATTATATTGCAGTTCTATCTGGACTTATCCTTGCAATACTCATATTCTGGATAACAGACTACTTTACTGGAAATGTGAGCAAGCCAGTTGTTAAGATCGCAACAGCGGCGAAAGGTGGAGCTGGAACAGATGTTATAATGGGGCTTGCAGTTGGACTCAGAAGCACATGGCTTCCAGTGATTGT
>JASHUQ010000014.1 GCA_030039935.1 Microcaldota archaeon | reverse complement strand
GTATCATTCTCTTTGAAGGAGGGGGAGTTCGCCGCAATAGTAGGCCCGTCCGGAAGCGGAAAATCCACATTGATGCACATACTTGGGACAATAGACAAGCAGACATCAGGAGATCTCTACATTGATGGAATATCGACAAAGTCGATGGATGGAGATGCGCTGTCCGAATTCAGGAACCAGAAGCTTGGCTTTGTTTTCCAGGCGTTCAACCTGATCCCTGGATTGACGGCAGAGAAGAATGTGGAGCTTCCTTTAATGGTTACAAGATTACCAGAAAGCGAGAGGACAAAAAGAGCAGATGGCCTCTTGGGCCAGCTCGGGCTCTCTGGAAGGACGCAGCTTGACGTGAACAAGCTATCTGGGGGAGAGCAGCAGAGGGTCGCGCTTGCCAGGGCGCTTGTAAACAACCCAACCCTAATACTAGCGGATGAACCGACTGGAAACCTTGACAGCAAGTCTGGAGATGCTGTCGTGCATCTTCTTAGCAAGACGTGCAAGGAAAGCGGCGTAACAATAGTCATGGTAACGCACAACCTTGAAACAGCGAGGTTCTGCGACAGGATAATATTCATAAAAGACGGAAAAATAGAAAAAGAAAAGGTAATGTGATGAAAAAATATGTAATAACAACAATGATCGCATTATTCCTAATAGGAATAGCATTCTCGGCAACAAACGGGCCTGCGCCGATCCCAAACCCTCCAAACTTCTACGTGAACAGCTCTTTGACAACGCTTTGCAAGGGACAGACAAACTATATTCCAATAACGGTTTCGGACCTTGGGTTCCTGAGCGTTAGCCCCGGAGAGACAAACACAACCTCTGCAATGAGCGCAGTAACATTCTCGCTTTCAAGCAAGTATTTCACTCCGATAGGAAACAGCACAGGCTTCATAACAAGTGTTTTTGCGGGCCAGCCCAAAACAGCGGTTCTTCATATCTTTGTATCTCCGAATGCCTCTCTTATAACAACCGCAAGCCTTTCAATAGACTACAACTATCTTGTCTATTATTCTGATTCAGAGGTCAGAAACCTTACATTCGAGGTTCAAACTTGCCCATCTCCCCTCGATGTGAATGTGAGCCCTAAAGAGGTGGTCTCTGGAACAATACAAAATATATCGATAAACCTGACAAATACTGGAAACACAACGCTGAATTCCCTTTTCCTGCATACAAGCATACCGAGCATTGATGGCGCGATTGTCGGGAATCCGCAGGTACAGGTAGGATCCCTGCTTCCTGGAAGCTCCTACAACCTCAATACAGAGATATTCGTATCTAGAAACGCGTCTATACAGTCGTTCCCGTTCAACACAACAGCAACATTCTACAATGGAACAGACATAGAACAGGTGTCTAACAGCACATCACTGATACCAACTGGCGGGATAGACATGCTTGTATCTGGAACTACCGTGTCTCCATCTCCTGCAAGTCCTGATGGAATATTCTCAATCTCGTTCATACTCACCGATGTTGGAACATCTGGTGCATCTGCCGTAACTGCAGAGGCGGAGCTTCCAAAGGGTTTCACAGCATATGGGTCAAACCCCACATATGTAGGGGATATATCTGCTGACGGGCAGTCTCCTGTCACGCTGACGCTTGTTGCGTCAAACAAGTCGTCAACAAAACCATACGTAATTCCGATAGTTGTAAATTACCTGAACAGCCTTAGGCAGAACCAGACAAAGACGTTCGACGTGAATGTAAGCGTGTTTGGAAGCTTCAACTCCATATCTGGAGTATCGGGAAGCGCACCAAATGGCGCTGTCGAATTTCACAGAAGCTCTGGCATACTCATCTATATTCTTATTGCAGCGATTGCTGTAATAATAGTCCTATCATACATGCTTGTAAAGGAGAAAAGGAGGGGAAGGCATGCAAAAGAGAGATGATATCCTAAATTTCCATTGAGTGAATAAATGGAGCTGAAAGACATAATGTGGCTCAGCATGAAGGACCTGAGCCAGAAAAAGGTAAGGACAGCGCTCACAATGATCATGGTAGCGATTGGAGTCGCAGCGATCATCGCGCTAATCTCGCAAACGCAGGGAATAAGCGTGAGCATACAGAAGTCTCTTTCATCGCTTGGGCCTACAACCATACTTCTTACCTCGACATCAACAACCGGATTTACATCGGCTGATACGGCAAGGATATCCCAGCTGTCTTATGTCAACTACACTATTCCTGTTGTGGAGGGAAGCGCCAGCGCAATTGCAAATGGCTACAACACGAGCGTAACGCTTATAGGAATCACACCTCAGGGGCTAGAGGAATTCACAGGGGGCAATGTAAGCATATACCAGGGAACGCTCTATTCGGATACACTGTCGCCATCATCGCTTATAGGATACAGCGTCGCCTTTCCATCAAGCGCAGGAGGCAGCGAGGCCGTAGATGTTGGTCAGCCCATAACCCTTGAAATAAAAGGAAGGGGAGGATCTTCCACATACACTGTGCCTGTAACAGGAATACTAAACCAGTACGGCTCTTCTATTGTTTCAATTGACACAGCGGTGCTCATGTCTCTTCAGGAGGCACAGGAGCTTCTTCATGAATCCTCTTACAGCATAATAATAGTCAAGGCCAAGAACCTCAGCGATGTAACTCCTTTATCAACAGAGCTTTCAGATATATATGGAAGCAATGCAAGGGTATTGACTACACAGCAATTGCTGCAAACAACAAGCTCTGTCATAGGATCAATAAGCCTAATACTCGGAATAGTAGGGGGAATATCTCTTCTCGTAGCAGCAATAGGAATAATGAACGTTATGCTTATTTCTGTGTATGAAAGAACGCACGAGATAGGAATAATGAAATCCATTGGATTCAAAAGAAAGCACATTCTTCTTGTATTCATGACACAGGCATTGCTAATAGGAGTGCTTGGAGGAATAAGCGGGATAGTCCTTGGAGTCGGAGCATCAGAGGCACTCTCTGTTGTCTTTACCCATGCATCATCTTCGACAACTGGCGCAACAACGACAACATCGACAACATTCAGGGGAAGCGGGAGCTTTGCTGGCGGTAGCGGAGCGGGGGGAGCTGTTTTCGTTTCCAGCGCAGGAGCCGCGCCAACATCAACCTCTTCTTCTGGCTTATCATCCTCCTTATCCTACAGCCCGGCATTCACCCCAGAGGTTATACTGATATCTCTAATTGTCGCAATACTTGTGAGCCTTCTTGCGGGAATATATCCTGCAATAAGGGCATCAAAACTAGAACCAATAGATGCGTTGAGGGAATTGTGAATCCATATTACTGGATTACGCCTTTGCCTTCATCTGCCTTGGAAGCGCTGTAACCCTTTTCCTCACACTTAGCACTATTGTCGCACCGCCGTATTTTTTCACAATGCTGTTAAGGTGGCTTTTGTAGAAGTTCAGCGCCTCTATATCCCCTCTAGAAGCCTCTCTCTTGTATATCTGGCAAAGGTAGCAGTTGTGCGCCCTCTTTTCCTCGTTGTTACCCCCAAATATCTTAAGAACAATTTTATCGCTTTTTCCTTTCAAGCTATCACTCGACAATTGAAAAACGCATATATTATTTGCACTTTGTTGTATTTATTACTTTGGGTCTTGCCTGAGCTCTATAGGGCTTGAAGATCTGTCTATTATTCCAAACCTTGCAAGGATTTCTTCGTGCTGCGCAGAAATCTGCTCGCACGCGTCTTCAAGCGCTTGGTGCATTATTCTTTTTGTTGCATCCATTTCAAGGCCCAGGTTTCTCAGCCTTTTTGCCTTCTGGATTGTTTTTGACAAAAGATGCTTGAATTCTGCCGACCTGAATTTGACAGTCTTTGTGAACGGGTTGCTGAATATCTCATTTGAAACGCACTCGTACTCCACAATATCAGAATATACCATGCAGACAATAGTGCCAAATATTTCATCAACCACATCTACTGTGCTTTTGCCAAACGAGCCTGGGTGGGTTTTGTTGAATCCAAGTATTGAATCCTTCATTTCCATGCCGGCGCATACAATGCAGTCTATCTCAGATGTGCTGAACTTTGAATAGTCTATTTCTGATCTCCTGTTTGCCGCTCTCATTTCAGCCATGAGATAATCATTAAGTAATTGTTATTTATTTGTTGGTGCGGGTGCGGCTTTTAACGAACAATATCAGTAATGTTTCCAGATATGTACTTTGCATTGCCTCGCTTTTTTTCAATAAGGGCTTCTCAGCTCATATGCTGTGCCGCGCCATTCTATCCTTTTCTTTCTTCCAGCTACAAGCAGGTTTGCAAGGAATATGAAGTTTATTATTATGTATATAGGAATTATTGAAGCGTAAATTTTGTTAGATCTCCTGAACGTCTTCATTAGGCCTATTAAAAATGGAACAAGCAATATAAGATATATTGGAGATGCGAAAATTGAGAGGAGGGTTCCGCATACAAGCAAAGTGCAGTTTGCGCCGTAGAATGCAACCCCCATCTTCAGGACATTCCTGTTGCCAAGTATCGACAGCGCCGTCTGCCTTGTCGACCATTCCGAAAACCTTGCAAAGTCATCATCCTGATTTATGCTAATAAGGCTCTTGTTTACATAATGTACTTTAAGCCCTTTCTGCTTTGCAGCGTATGCTATTGCCATGTCATCAGATACCGCTTTTGAGAAAATAGCGAAATACTTCTTGTCAAGAAGCCCTTTCCTGAACGCCATTGATCCTCCCCAGCAGAATCTTGTTACATCAGATTCCATCATTCCATTGCCGACAAAGCCCCACACCATCTTCACTTTTGACCAGAATCTACCTTTTGGCTCAAAGTACGGATACGCAGTAGATACTCCTATCGAATTGTCAGAAAGGGGCTTGACCAGTTCCCTGAGATGGCTTCTTTTGCAGAAAACATCAGAGTCTATTATTACATAGCAATCATAGCGCTTGAATTTCTTTATTGCGGTGGAAATTGCGCGCACCTTTCCGCTGCACTCCATGAACTCTTTTGAAGATATTATATAATCGATATTGCACCTTTTTATTTCTGGAAGTGCGCTGTCGCCTTTGTCATCAACAACAGCTATTATGTCGTAATTTTTGCAATCCTGGCCCTTGATCGACATAAGGTTTTGATAAAGCGTAAGGTCCGTTCCCTTGCATGGGACTATGACAAGTGTCTTTGGATTTTTTGGGCTCTTTGATCCTCCTTTGTTTTGAATTTCTTCAGGCTTCTTTATTGCGCCAATTATATTTATTGCATTGAGCCCAATCCATAAAAGGAATAAGAAGGCAACCAGAATAAGAATAGGAATGTCCATAAAACCATTATCTGTTCCTTTCTATGAATCTTATATTAGACCCTATTATTTCTATCGCATTCTTTATGTTTCTTTCAATGTCTTCTCTCCTGTTCTTTTTGTTTTTGAAGAATTTTTGTATTTCCTCCCTTGCGCCCTCGCTTTTCTGCATCTCAAAATGCTCCACATACCTGTCAAGCATGCCAGCGCTTGATGGATATATGGACTTTAGATAGCTCCACTTTCTTTTCGTCCAGTCAAGGAGAATTTCCTGCGCAAAGGGGTTTGTCGA
>JASHUQ010000013.1 GCA_030039935.1 Microcaldota archaeon | reverse complement strand
TCTGAGCTTGTAGAAGCAAGAGGAGAGTGGGCAAGACATTCTGGCCTGTGGGGAAAAGATAGGACAAATGAGCCATGGCCAGGATACCACGCCCAGAAATTTGCCAAGGTAATCGGAATTGATCTTGAAAGAATTTGTAGAAGCGGCTTATTCGATGCTTTAGATGAACTTATAAGTAGGGAATTGGATAGACACTTGGGCTACGGTGATGAGATAGGCTTGGACGATTTCTTCAAACGAGTCGATAGAGAGGATATTCCTGGATCTACATGAACTTCGATAGGTTGAACTGCTTCGTTGTGTCTGCCCCAACACCTCCGAACACATTTTCTATCTCGTCCTTTATCAGATAGAGCCTTTGCTTCATGTACGGTTCCAGCTCATACCTATCAGCAAGGTTTATCGCCATTCCTAGATACTTTTCTATTCCCCCTTTTGATATTGTAAGAACTATCTTTCCCTGGCATCTTGTGCACTTTCCAACTATTGGAACTCTCCTGTACCTCGCATTGCAGTTTACACACCTGAACCCCTGCTTTGAAAAAGAGTGAAGGTTGCCCATAAGATCTGGAATGAAATGGCTTGATATGAGCCTTCTTGCCGTATCCCTTTTGTCTATTGTGTAAAGCCTGTCCATTAGCATGAACTGCAACTCTATCTTCTCGCTCATCGTGTTCAGCTTTGTGTATATGCTCCTTTTAGGCGAATCAGGAAGCGAGTTTATTGTGCTCAAATGGGTAAAGCCAAGGTTGCTGTACTTGCTGTCCTTGTTGAGCCTATCATTTACGCATTCAATAGCAGAATCTGCAGGAGGCCTCCTCTCCAAAGTCTTGTTGTAGAAATCAAGATTTATTGCATCTGCGACTTCCATCTCTCTTATTTCGTCGTCTACATCTTCCGGTGCGACTTTTTCTGTAAGGATGAGAGGCGCGTCCATAGTTCCTCCGATTATTGTTGGAAGATACTTCTTTGAAAAGTTGAGCAATGCATCAAGGAGCAGCATTGTTGTATCTTCATCGCCATCGCAGTTCCTTCTCCTTGCTTGAATAGTATATGGATGGGCGAGCCCAACATTTGCATCAGTGAATCCGATTACTCTGTTAAGAACACCTGCAGATGTATGTGGTGATAATGTTATAACATATTCTCCCTTCAGGTCCTCTGTGCTTTGCGCATTGTAGAACGGGTCAAGGCCGTAATACCTTGACAATAGGTCATCAACAAATTTTGCAACTTTAAGAAGGTAATCTGCCCCTCTTCTGTTGAGTATCACGTCTTGGTGCCTAAGCTCTACTAGTTGGTCATCCCTTTCCAAAACGTTTCCATGATAGTCCTTGTCGTATCCTAATTTCCTGAGTTCTTCAACAGTAGTAGAGACCTCTTTTGGATAGAAATGCGTTATCGGCGCGTCTGTTGCATCGAACCTGCATGTTCCATCCTTGAAAACATATATTCCATGAAGGCTTCTGAGTATCCCTTTTTCTAAAGGCTCTGCAACCTTGTCCCTGTTCATTAGTCCCTTTACTCCTTTTACGGTCTTTGGAATTGCGGTTACCCCTATATTCTCAAGCGCGCTGTCAACCTCCTTTGCAATGTCTATGCCACGTATCTCACTGCCAACAGATTTGCCTCCGCAGAACGAGCAGATTTGCTCCTGCACTTTTCTTCCGCAGCTTGAACATATTCTTTCTATGATTGCCCTTGAACCATGAACTCTGCAATATGGATAGTTGACGCTCTCTCCGTTTGCCGCGCACTTGAACCTTGTTATCTCTATCTCCATTTTAGGAGGCCCGAACCTTTTCTTATCAGTGAAATACGCCTTTGCGAGATTTCTTTCCTTGCCACCCCAGTCTCCAATCGGGAATATTCCGTTAGGCGCTGGCTTCATCAACCGCTCCTTTGCCTTCTCTGGCCTTCCTATTCTTCCTCCGATCCTCGTTGACCTTTGCATTATCTTTATCTCTGAGACCTTGTTTAGCGCTTCTATGGTGTCCTCTCCCTCTATTGCTATTGGATCAATCTTCAATTTTCCTTTCTTTGTGAATCCAAGGGAGGAAACCAGGCCTTGCGCATAGCTCCCCGTTATTGTTATTTCACCCTTGTCCATATGTGGTATGCAAAGCCTTTCTATAGCATCTCTTACTATCTTTGCATGCTCTATTGGTATTATCAGTTCATCCAGGTCGAATACGCTTTCGCCTTTTTTCTTTATTGTTGAATTGAGTATTGCCTTTGCTATGTTTTGTATTTCTATTACGCTGACATCCTGATATTCATAGAGATATTTTGGATGTATTGGGACTTGATAATCCATTGACAGTCCGTATGCGGTTTCAAAGCCGTTTATCTCCGGCATCTTTTCCTTGTAGCCGTTTCCTTTCAATTGCTCGTACCAGAATTCCTCCACATAGCTTGATGGAAGTAATGGAGTGTTTGCTTTCCTGAAGTCCCCAATAGTAACAAGTATGTCCCCAACGCTCATTATCTTTGCTACCTCATTCTTTATCTCCCTTGCTTTCTCTGCAGAATTTATTCTGAGTGCCTCCCCATTCTTCAGCTTTACAAAAGGCCCTTCTATTGTATCGACAGGCATCGCAATGCTTCCCTTCCCTGGTTTCTCTATCTTTACCTGAGTTCCAACAGAGATGAACTCATCAAGTATTATCATTGTTGCAGGGCTGAACCCTTTTGCAGCTATTCCTGTGAATCTTGACCTCCCGTATCTGAGCCTTAATCCCCCAGGATAGTCTGGATATGCTATAACTGGTCGGCCTCCAACAAGCTCTTGCAGGAATGTTACATCCTTCTTCAAATCTCTTACATTTGTATACGAAGTGGCTTTATCTACCTTTATTATTGAGTTGAGCCAGCTCCAGTCGAGCCCAACAAGCCTTGCATATTTCAGGACATTCTTCGCCTTTTGCGCTATTCCTTCACATGTCACCAGCGCAACCCCGCCTCTTACCTTATTTGTTATTATCTGCTCTTTGCCGTTTGCATCGAGCCTTTTCACGTTTCTGTGTATGCTTACTTCTAGATCTTCTGTTGGAACCCCATCAACACACACCGGAGAGTTTTCGAGTATTACCCTCATCTCTGTCTCGCTTGGAAGGTATTGAAGCCTTGCGACCCTTGCATGATATAGCTGTATTTCCTCAAGGCATCTCTCTACCTCTGTCTTTTGCGGCTTGTACTGGCTTATTCCCAGTATCTTCCTCCCGTAATCCGCAAGAACAACAGAAAGTGCTGCGCTGGTCCCTCCCGCGCCTCTTATCGGCCCGGCGTATACAACAGATATGTAGTCTGATCCGTCTGGGTTCTTGTGTATGTCAACGCTTTGCAAACCCTCTGTCGGCGCAACCAGTATTCCTTCTGTTAGGATTGACAGCCCAACCCTTACTGCAAGGGTGAGCTTTTCTTTTTGTGTAGAGGCAAACTTTTCGTTTGTGCATATCTCTTTTACAACCTCGAACGCCAGTTCGTACCTTGACTTCAGCCCCTGCTTGCTTCTAATTATATCTGCAATTCCATGCACCCCCATGATTCCCTCAACTTTTGACGGAAGGTCTGGCGCTGGTTTTATCTCTATGAGAGTTTCAGGGTCGAATCCTTTTGCACGGGCCTCTTCTGCAACCGCATATGCTTTCTCTGCACCTTTTACCAGAACATCAAAGTACTCGTTGTAATCCATTCAACCATTCTCAAAACTCACGGAAACAAAGCTGTCGCTTTTTGCCTCGTAAACTGGAAGTATGCATGGCGTAGGTATATGCCCTGACCTTATCTGGAAATTCGTCCTTGCCTGCCAGGTTCCGCTGTTAACTATCCTTACCCCATGGTATTCTGCCAATCCATTCTTGTGTATGTGCCCCATGTGGAGTATGTCTGGAACCTCATCTATCACAAGCTGGTCGTTCTTGCTCGGAACAACAACATTTCCCCCGTATATTGGAGAAAGATGCCTTCTCTTCAGCACTTCAACCATAGCCTTTTCCGGATATGCATAGCTCGCCTCTGGCACTGCGCTTATTATAGAATCGAGGGATGTTCCGTGATAGGAGAGTATGTCGAGTCCATGAATGTTAAGCATTGCGGGGTTTGAAACAATGTGGACATTGTCCATTTTGAAATCCTTCATGAATTCTTCAGAGAGAGGGGGCTGTGGTTCAGCCCTTTGGACAGCATCGTGGTTTCCTGGCATAAGAAACACGTGTATGTAATCAGGAATTGACTGGATAAAGCTGAAGAGCATCCTGTATTGAAGATATATGTCTGGGATGGCAAGGTCGTTTTCCTGATCCGGGTATATTCCTACACCATCTGCGACATCTCCGGCCATTATTACGTACTTTATCTTTTTTGCCAGGCCCGTTGACTTCGAATCTGTATCACCATTCAACCATTTGAGCATCTGTGAAAAGTTCCTTTCCATGAACTGCTTGCTTCCCACATGTATGTCTGACATAAAAGCTATTGCAATGTCATCGTCTATCTTCTTCTTTTCCTTTATCGGAATGTCGGGCCAGACAATCTCCTTTGCAATGAGAAACTGGTTTGATATCTTTCCCTTTATGCAAACCACTTCATCGTTTATAAGATGTCTTCCGCTCTCGAACAATGCCTTTAGCTCCTGGGAATTCCCGTTTATGAATATTACCTTGAAGTCTGCTGTTTCATCTTCAAGAACAACCATTAGATTGTTGTTCTTTGTGGTTATCTTGCTCGTTACCATTCCGACTATTGCCACCTCCCTTCCGCTTGTATACGATTTTATCGCCTCTATGCTTGGTGAAAGTCCTAGCACTGCCCTTCTCTCTTCCACTATCTTCTTTATCTTGTCTATCCTGTTTCTGAAATAACTAAGAAAATCGTTCACGGTTCCTTCCGCGCTTTCGTGCTCCTTGTTCCTTATCCTGTAATATGCGTCAACCTCTGATGCCTTTGACCTGAACTCGCTCCTTTGTATGACCTCTACGGGCTTTGGCATCTTCTCAGAATTTATCTGCTCTATAATTGCGCTTATCTGAGCCGTGTCCGCAATGCTCGTGTCAGTGTCGTTCTTGTGCAGCTCTATGAGCCTTGCGATAAGAAGATTCTGATCTACGTTTTTTATGAGCTCTTCCCTTACATCAGCGGCCAGAAGTATCCTTGCCTGTGAAAGCGTTTGGGAAAGCTCTTTCAGAGCATTATTTTCGGCCATGCTGACTATTCCTTTATGGATTCCAGCATTGAGAGTATGTTCCACAACACTGTTCTTGCCTGTGGCGGCAGGTTTATGTCATTGCTGACTCCATCTATGTGGTATATTGCTGAAGAAATCCTTACAACATGATCACCCTTCATGTTGAGCTTTGTCTTTGCCTCGTTTACAGCAGTCCTCACATTCTTTGGAACTGTTGTATCATTTATAAGCATGTCCATTCTTGCCGTAATCTGCAAGATTATCTCTTCTATGTGTTTTTGATCCGCCATTAAACCCCCTAGAACAATTAGTAAAAATGCTTTGTCGATTAAGCTATTTATATCTAACTGATTTATCTGGCCTTTTGGAAACCTTACTTATAAAAATAGATATATCTCTGCATGGTAGGGCATGGTATTTATAGGCTTAATAGCCAAGCCACGCCTCTACCCCCTTTCCACCTGCGATATGCATTAGAATTTCATTTATAAATCGCTTTCTCTCATGTTAGCCTTTTATCGAACTATATTGTTATGTGGAAAGCGCTTCTCACATATGCCCCTAGAAGAATTGTCACAGCAGCAACACCTAAGGATATTAGAAGTGTCTTTGCTATCGCTTTTGGTATGCTCTTGTTGCTTGCCTTTGCAATGAAAGATGATGTGAATATAAGAACAATTGCGGTGAATACTATTGAAAGTATTATTGCGGTATAGCCTAGGAACCCGAGGGCGAACGGCGCAAGCGGGAAAAGCGACCCTATAAAATAGAATATCCCGACATAGAATGCAGAGGCGGTAGCAGATTCGTATCTTCTTTTCTTTCCATCCACTCCCATCTCATAGCCTGTTGACAGATATGCGCCAGCAGCCATTGAGAGTGTTCCAGATATAGCAACAATGAACCCAGCAATGAACACTATAATGGGAGTCCTGAGCGCAGCGGCAAGCCCCACAGCAACTCCAAGAAGTTCCACAAGCCCATCGTTCATCCCGAACATTATGTCCCTTATGTTCTTGAAGAATTGCCCTTTGTAGTCTGATCCGATTGTCATATTTCTACCTAGAAAGTTTTTTCATTAATGCATTTAAAGGCAATGTATTGATAACTCTGTCTTTTGTCAGCCACCCCCTTCTTGCTATTCCAACACCATATCTTATAAGGGAGTACTCGTGTGATCTATGAGAATCTGTGTTAACAGCAAACATTACATTGTATTTTGAAACAAGCATGACATTTGTGTCGCTGAGATCCAGCCTTGAATTAGAATTTATCTCCAATGCAACATTGTTCCTTTCACATGCCTCTGCAACCTCTTCAAGATTGACCTTGTACGGTTCCCTTGCGTTTACTATTCTCCCTGTTGGGTGTGCAAGAACATGAACCAATCCTGTGTCAAGCGCTTTAACAATCCTATTTGTCATCTGCCTTTCATCCATGTTAGTGTTCATGTGAACTGCACCGACAACGCAGTCCATCTGCTTGAGCGTTTTTGCGCTAAGATCAAGGGATCCGTCTTTTAGTATGTCGCATTCTGCTCCTTTCAATACCGTGAACTTTCCATCAAGAGAATCGTTGAGCTTATCGATTTTCTTGAATATTTGTTCGAATTCCTTGTCGTTCTTGCC
>JASHUQ010000012.1 GCA_030039935.1 Microcaldota archaeon | reverse complement strand
GTCTATTTTGCAATAGGGATAATAGGGCTTATAATAGGAATATTTGTCCAGGTAATGATAAGGCAGGGGTTTTCAGCGCTTAAGAGGAGCAATGAGAAATATGGTGTAGGAAGCCTTGGGGCGATATTCGGAATTGTTGGCTATGTACTAGTATTGTTAGGATTCGTGGCATTTATTGCAATAATAGCAATGCTCTCCTCGTCAAGCAGTACCGGCCTTGGAAGCACTCTTGTGGGATTCGGAAGTCTAATAATAGGGTTCATACTTTTTGGACTCGGCGCGGTGCTTAACATTGTTGGAACAATACTGGAATTGATCGGGTTCTTTAGAATAGGGGAGAATTATGACAATGGGGTTGTGAAAGCCGGGGCAATACTCTATCTTCTTATCTCTATAATAGGAATAATAATGCTCGCTGTAGGACTTAGGGGAATAGCAAAGAAGGCAAAATAATGCGAAATGCTAAAAGGAATAATGGAAAAGGAAAAGCGATTATATGGCAATAATAAGCAGAAATGACATACAAGGAATAGTGCTCATACTTGCAATACTTCTTGTTCTTGGTTCTGTAGGCACAGCATTTGTAAACCCGGCAATAGCGATAATAGGAGTTATCCTCTTCCTTGTATTGATAGGACTGATATGGCTTTCAAGGAGCGAGTACGCAAAGCCTATGGAAAAGGCGTTCGAGGGCTTTGACATAGAGATAGTTTTGAGAATATCTGTCATTGTTATTCTTATAGGAGTTCTTCTGAACAACATTCTGATAATAGGCGTTGGATTCATTATAGGAGCGTTTCTCATGTTCTCGAAGCACGAGTCAATGCATCTAGATATAATGAAGCTCAAGCTCAGCGCTGCAAAAAGCAAATAGTTATTTCTGTTGTTTTATGTCTCTTGCTCCAGCAAGAACAGCTTCTACAACTATTCCAAGAACAAGAGGCTTGGTCTAAGGAATTTGAATTACAATAAACTAAAGACCATTATGGTAATCCAAAGGCCTTACAATATTCAACCATTTGACGTTTTTGAAATCTTCATAATTTTCTGTTATAATTGTATCTATTCCATTTGTTTTCATCGTGGCAACATGGATTGAATCGTATCCATCAAGCTTTTCTTTAGAAACCAGCCTTGCAGCTTCTGATAAAATTTCATTCGATACAGGAATAAGCTTCAAATCAAGCGACATAAAATCTGTCAGTGCATCAGCAACTATTGATTTATCAGCAGCTGCTATTGAACCTATGATCTCAACTGGTACCTGCATGGAGCATATGCCAGAAAACTTAGTACCTATATCATCTAATATCTTTTTGCATGCAGAGCCATACTTAGTATCATGCAATACCACATAATCAAAGATATTCGTGTCTATGTATACCTGCTTCAAAAATTCACCTAATAATCCCTCTCCTGCTTTTTTTTATAAGCGACACAGCATCGATTCTCTTGGGCTTTGATAGGCTCCACATATGCTCCACTGGGTTTTCTACACGCCTATTGGTTTCTATTACTATATTTTGTCCTTCTTCTTTGATTTTTAGTTTGTCGCCTATTTTTATCTTCGCATGTGAGCGAATCTTCTTTGGTATTGTAACTTGATATTTGCGGGTTACCGTGGTTTCTGCCTCCATTTAATCATACGTACTACGTAGTGCAAATATAAAAGCCTTTCGGCGCCCTAAGCGTTTACATTATAGTGTAATAAAAATTTATATACTTTAGTATATGTTATTAGCTTATAGCCAGTGAACAATAGCCATCAATATAATAGCCTGGAGAGGGATTTGAACCCCCGACCTCCAGTTTACAAAACTGGCACTCTACCCCTGAGTTACCCAGGCCCGAATTATATTTGCTTTTTGTTTTATAAATGTTGCACTTCTCAGCTCTTTATGAAGTAGCCCATGTATTTTACATAAAAGTCGGTAATATAATGGAACTGCCTCAATCTTTTTCCTGTATTTCTTATGAACTCGAGGTTCTCCTTGCTTATTCCCTTTGTAAGAGAGAGAAGAACCGGAAGTATTACCGCTGCAATGACAATCCCGACAAGAAGAGCCCACCTGCTCTGGTGCATTGCATAGGCAATAAGGTAAAGTACTATGCAGAGTATTGCAGATGAGATTGTTACTCTTATCATCCCTCCGAACTTGTGCTTGAACTTGAACTGGTCCTCTAGGGCTCTTATGTAAATAACATCAAGCACAATGGGAGTCACCGCAAAAAGCCCGATTAACACTCCAAGAGTCTTGAAGAATGGGGTTAGCACAATGAGAAGAATGAATTGAATAACAACAGCGAATATCTGGTATCTCATGAATCTCTTCGTATCTCCGGATCCTATTATCAAAGTGCCAGCATAAGTTCCAATCAGACCAAGCCCCATTCCACCTATTATGAATGCGAAGTCGAAGGGCGCGCTTGCGTATGTACTTGAAAAAAGGAGGCGTACAAGAGGACTCGAAAGCGCGATTCCATAAGCGATTATCGGATACATTAAAAGAGAGGTGTAGTAAAGGCTGCTGTTGTAGATTGTTCCGATCCTCTCTGCTGTGCTTTTTTTTGCAAGCGCCTTTGAAAAAGCTGCAAGGAGTATGAACGTGATTGATGTTATGGTAAGCTCTACGAACCTTGCAAGCTTGAATGCGGATCCATAGTTTCCCACTACGGATGCGACCGCAAATACTCCAAGGAACAGGACTGCAAAGTTCTGCGCTCCCTGTATCGCAACATTAGACGCAACAACTGGTCCTGAGAACTTCCCTACCTCTCTTGTCATCTTCTTTTCCGGTTTTATGTACGATACTTTGTTTATGTAAAGGTAGAACTGCCCGAATATACATCCAAAAATAAGACCAATCAGGTATCCCCATACAGCTCCTACAAATCCGTATCCAAGAACTACAAGCACAACAGATCCTATTAGATAAAAGACAGAGTATGCGACATTCGCTATTGTGGCCTCGTTTACAAGACCTAGTCCAACAAGCGCTCCCTGTCCAAGATTGAATATCACTGATATAAGCTCAGATATTGCTGCTAGTTCCAGCGCAATTCCGAGCGATTGGTTATGGTAAATGTGTATTGCAATGAATCCGCTTAGAAGGAATCCCACTCCAGCAATCACAAGGCCGAGAAGCATTGCAAGGTAGTATCCGTTAGACACTATTTTGTTTATGGTAAGCCTGTCATTTTTCTTCAGTTCGGGAAGCATCTTCCTGAATGCAGTTCCCATACCGAAGTTGCTCGCTATTCCCAGAAAACCGGAGAACGATATCGCAATGCTGTAGAATCCGAATGAGGATGGCTGAAGCGCTCTTGCAAGGTAGATCAGAAGAA
>JASHUQ010000011.1 GCA_030039935.1 Microcaldota archaeon | reverse complement strand
ATCACATTTTGCAGGGAGGGAGATTTGTTCAATGTTTTTGAACTCCCGCAGGCCTAAGCCAACGGATCTTGAGTCCGTCGCGTTTGACCAAGCTCCGCCATCCCTGCATGCTAATTTCTAAATATCAACATAAATAATTGTTTGCTCGCCGCGGATTTTATTTCTGGCAGCAGACAATATCCCCAATTTTAATATATATATGTTCTTATGGAAAATTCTGGTCCTTTTTAAACCTTTCGGTGACATAGCACTCGGTAAATCAAAACGCTTAGCAATTTCCTAAATTTGCAACGATATTGGTAAATTTTTGCACTGCACTAAAAGGGTTTATAAGTAGTGCCATCATTTATAATGTCTATGAAGAAGGTTGCGATATTTACTGGAACAGACATAAGGTACTTTGGAGGGGCGGAGAGGCATGCAATCGAGACATCCATGCTCTTGAAAGACATACAAATAACATTTTTCTCATGCAGGCAGAAAAGAGGGCACAGGGTGAGGATGGAAAGCATTGGAGAGCTCACAAGGTCTAATGTTGTGTACTATAATACTATATTAAAGAGGACGCCGCTTACACGCAGCGGTATTAGGGCAATAGACATGATAAAGGATTTCGATATCATATGCAACTATGATGTAAATCCATTGACAAACATTATGCTTCTGAGAGCAGCAAGAAAGTACAATAAAAAGCTTATATTCGAGATGCACAATCCAAGCGCAACAAGGAATGAGCCAATAAGAAACGGGGCAATAAGAAACGTAGGAATGTGGTTCTTCAGGCATATAAGGGATTATGCAATATTCAGAATACCGAATATAAGAGTAATAAACAAGGACGACATGCTTTATCTTAGAAAGAGGGGATACAAGGGAAGAATATACTACATAAACGATTTCACAACAGCCTATGTGAAGAAAAGCGACATTGTTGATAATAAAAAGGGATTTGTTGCGCTTTTTGTTGGTAGGCTAGACATAATTCCAAAAGGATTGGACCTTCTTTCAGATATTATAGAAAAAACATTGCAGATTGACAACAGCATAAATTTTGAGATAATAGGATCTGGGGACAATGGAGAGGATTTCATAAGAAATCTATCAGAAAACCACAGAAAGAACGTAAAGTGGTTTGGCTTTGTCGGAGAAAAGGAACTTAGAGAGCATTACAGGAATGCTAGTCTATTACTCCATACATCAAGATACGAAACATTCGGCCTTACTTTACTCGAGGCGCAGACCTACGGAGTACCTGCTATTGCATTTGACATAAAGGGACCAAGGGACATAATGCAAAAGGAGTTTCAGGGGAAACTTATAAAGAAATTTAATACAGATGAATATGCTAAATGCATTGTAAAATATCACAGGCTTTGGAAAGAGCACAAGATAAACGCTATTCTCAAGAGAAAGATATCCAATTATGTAATAGAAAAGTTCGGGCCAAGGGCAATTCTTCCAAAACTTGACAGGATGTTCACAGAAAGCTGATGATCATGAAAGGAAAGAAACTTTATCTTATAGGAATAGACTCAGCGCCATTGTGGATGATAAGGGAATATTACAAGAAATACAGCATGAAGGGATTTGCAGAGATAATAGGCAATGGCTGCCTTACAAACCTCGAGTCTACGATACCGCCAATGACAGGTCCGTCATGGCCAAGCATATACACTGGGTATAGGCCAGGAGAGCACGGCGTTCCTGAATTCTTCAAAATGGAGCCAAACTACACTAAGAGTGTTGTTTACTACGATCCAAAGATAAAACCGCCGTTCTGGGACACGCTTTCTAGGAAGAGCATAAAGAGCCTTGTCGTGACCCCCGCAATGCTTGTAAGGCCTTCAGGAGAAAGGAATGTAGATATGATAACCGGGTTTCCGCTTCCAGCAAGATACACTTCTGAAAAGGTGAAATCTATTTCTGAAAAGTACTCTTTCACAGGAGAGCCGGCACTGGAAGGGCAACTTATGAAAAAGGAAATAACATTCAAGGAAGCATCATCAAAGTATCTCAATGGAATAAATGCGAGGAGCAGAGTGAGCAAGGAGCTCATAAACAGCAATGAGTACGACCTTGCGTTTATCTGCTTTACAGAGCAGGACAGATTGCAGCACTATTCTCTTGGGGACAAGAACTGGAGAGAGTACATACTTCCGCTCTACAAGGGAATATCTAACTTCATGGAATGGGTGGAAAAAAGAGCAAAAGAGGAAAACGCGCTTTTCATGGTTGTTTCAGACCACGGAGCACAGCCGATTAGGGAGAAATTCCTAATGAATGGATGGTTGATAAACAGGAAATATGCGATTCCAAAGAAGGCGATAGAAAAAGAGATACAAAGCGGGAAAAGCTCTGGCATAAAATACAAGATAAGAGAGACTGGAATTAGTTTAACACATAGATCTTTCTCAAGGAAGCTGCTATATGACAAGCTTTCCCCAAGAGGAAAAAAGATGGTCAAGTCAATACTGGAAAAGACTCTCTCTGGAACATCTTCAGAAGATTACACAAGGCTGCACGACTTTGACTATGACATGAAAAGAACTCAGGCGTTTGCAAGCATAGCAAACTGCCCAATGTCAACGATATTCATAAACGATGAAAGGTTCGAGGATGGGATTGTGACAAAGAATGAAAAGAAAGAGCTGAAGAGAAAGATAATCGCCGATCTCCTCAAAGTGAAAGACAAAAATGGAAAAAGATTGATAATAGATGCTTTTGACGCAGATGATTACTACGAAGGAACAAGGCTTTTCATTGCTCCTGATATTATTGCAGAGGTAAAGAATGGGTACCTTCTCGATGCTTTTGGCTATCTGAAAAGCGGAGGCCTTTTTATGAAACCAGAACCAGCAAAAAGCGGGGACCATCTAAGAAACGGAATATTCGGAATTGTAGGCTATGGAGAACAGATAAACTACAGGAAAATAGAAAAGCGGCATCTTTATGTCTACAACATAGAGCCAACTATACTGAAGTATTTCGGGCTCAAGAAGGACAACGACAAGAGGTACAACTCAATATTCTGATTATCTTGTTATCTGGTATCCTTTCACAGTTTCATAAAGCTCCTTTGCGCTCTTGTTCTTTTCAAAATATTCCCTAATCGGAGCGATCCTCTTTTCTATGCCATCTGATACAAAGCTCTTCAGATCCGCGGGATGAAGCTTCCCTTCTTTATAAAGAGTTACAAGATTGTCAAAGTTATTCGCTTCCAACGATCCTCCGTATTTCTTTGAGCGCTCTATTGTTATTGGATCGTCTTTGTTGTCTATTATTATCTTGTCAAGGTAGTCAAAAAGCGGATTCCCGTCTGTCACCTTTTCCGGGCAATACGCAGAGTTTATCTTTTCCTTTATTACTAAGGCGGTGTCATGGACAAGAATAGATGATTTCGGGTTTGATTTTGACATTTTGTACGCCATTCCCTCTACATCGTTCATCGTCTTTAGCGCTGTTGGCGCACCCATAAGCCCAAGAAGATAGGGATGGTGCACAGCTACTGGAACCTTCCACCCCAATTTCTGAGCTGTTTCCCTTGCAAGGATGTTAGCTTTCCTCTGGTCCATTCCCAACTGGCATATGTCAATATCCATTTTGAATATATCTGTTACTTGCATTATCGGATAGAAAACAGAAGCGGTATCTATCAGCTCGCCCTCTTTCCTTCCCATTATTGTTGTAGCTCTCTTTGACCTGTCAAGCGTTACGGCCTTTCCAACCCTTATGAATGTGTCCCAGTAATCCAGCGTGCTCATCAGCTCCTTTGCCCATATTATATTCACTTTCCTTGTGTCTACCCCGGCGGCCTTCCACACTTCTACAAAATATCTTCCAACTGTCCTTATCTTTTCTATATCCCCATTCATCTTGTTGTTTATCAGAGCAAAGTAATCCGCTATGTAAAGATTGAATCTTATGCCAATGCTGAGCATTGTCTTTATGTTCTTTGCCCTGAGAACTCCGAAATGGAGGGGTGCAAGGCCGGATGGCTCAAACCCATCATAAGCTAATGGATGATCGTTTGTCTCAAAGAGCTTCTTGAGCTCATCCTCTGTAACTATCTCCTGCGCAAATCCATTCATAGCTGCAAGTTTGCTCTCCACGTCCACAAAAGCACGACAATCTATATATAGCAATCTCTTTATTTCTTATCTTTAATAATCTTTAAATATCATGAAATTCATAAATTATATGTGGTAGAATGGCAGTAGCTGTTGTTGACAAACCTGTTGATGCACTTCAAAAATCCCTTGAAAAGGCATCAAGATATCTTGATGCGAATGAGCATAGGCTTGCGGCCGATGAGCTGCTAAAGCTAGGTACGGATGTTCTTGAAAAGGCGAGAAGGGAGACGATGCTCACAGCCAATTTTGAAGGCAAAAGGGGCCATGAAGAGGAAAGGGAAAGGCTGATAAGCCTTGCATCCTCCATGGGCCAGGCATTAAGGGCGCTAAAAGGAGACCAGGTTGGAGAAGAGGCACCAACTCTCTGATCTAGCTTGAATTGCTGAAGCTCGCCTCTTTGTATGAGGTTTTCCAGTCAGTGCAATTGCTAGGAAGTACGGATTTTGTGCTCACAGACAACGCAATAGAGTCGTTTTCCCCTGATTGTATTAGCTCGTTTCCAGAATAGCTGAACTTGAACTGGCTATTGTTAGGTGTTGTGCAGTAGAAGTAGCTCACTATTATCGGATATGGTAATGTATTGTTTATGTATCCTGTTGCATACTGTCCAGTGTAATTGAAAACAAGGTCGAGGTTGGGCTGCGGGACATTAGCAGCAAAGTTGATGTAGTATAAAATCGATATTATCGCTATCGCTGCTATGCAGTACGCGATTACCAGGAATATTCTTACCATAGAATCAGTCAATTATCTTACCAAACAAGTTAATAAAATAGTAGCTGTCATCTGGTTATAAATTATTATCATTTCAGTATTATTCGGTAGCCATGCTTGGAACACTCCTAGAACTTGGGGCCAGCACTGATCCGATAATAATAGGAATAGCGCTGATAATAATCATAGGATACATAGGCGGTGCGGTATTCAGGAGAACAAGAATACCAGAGGTTCTCATACTGATGCTGATAGGAATTATTCTTGTCCCAGTGGGCAACCTGATCCCAGCAAGCTATCTCTCTGTGTTGAAATCCCTTGTACCGACCATAGGCGCAATTGCCCTTGTTGTGATAATGTTCAATGCAAGCAAGGAATTGAAATTTAATGATCGGCTTGCCAAGAACTGGAAAGGCGTAACATTTGGTATACTTGACACCGTAATATCAGCGATAGTGCTAGCATTCTTCATGCAATACTTTCTTGGATGGCCGCTCATCTACGGAGCCATTCTCGGCGCAATAATCGGAGAAACGACAACAGTTGTTGTAATCCCGCTTATAAGAGGGATAAAGATAACTTCTGATTTGTATAATGTTATCTTTGTAGAGACAACAATAAATGCTGTAGCTTCAATAGTAGTATTCTCGCTCTTATTGGGGTTCGCTACTGGAGTAAAGTCATTCACGCTTGCTCAGTTTCCAAGTTATCTTCTTGACTACATAAGCGTTGCTGTGTTTCTTGGGATAGTGGCAGGTATAGTTTGGCTATTTGTAATCAAGACAGTGAAGCACGCAAGAGAATATCTTGCAACTATCGCTGTTGCGCTTTTTCTCTATGGCATAGTCGACCTTTTCAACGGAGCTGCAATAATATCAGTGCTTATATTCGCAATGATAATAGGAAACGAGCAGGTATTCGCAAAATATCTGAACATAAAATCAAAGCTGACAAAGAAGGGAGAGACATCTGTACAGAATGCGATAGAGTTCCTGATAAGGACATTCTTTTTTGTGCTAATGGGAATGATAATCGTCCTTTCTGTGCAGTATCTTATCTATGGTATAATTGTCACAGTAATAGTGGTTGGCATAAGGTATCTCGAGACAAGGACGATATTGTACAATAACGATCCTACTGAAAAGAAGCTTGTTTTTGCGCTTATGCCAAGAGGAGTAACCACCGCCACGCTCGCAGCGATTGTGTTTGGCATAGGAGGAATATTCTTCTCTCAAATATTCTACATATGCTTCATGGTGATTGTCTTCACAACTATACTATCAAGCATAATGCTAAGCAGGACAAAGTTTGAAGTCAAGAAATAGCAAGCCCCAAGAGGGTATTTGTCTTTAAGTTAAGTTCTCTAAACATATTGAATGTAAGTAGATTAGAGAGCTAAATCACCGAAAGTCTTTAAATATTAAAGATTCATAATTAATTAGGTGGATACATTGGAAATGGAAATATACGGATTTAAGGCAAAAGTAACAATAAGCGATGGCACCTATTCCGGTGAAATAGAAGATTTGCACGTGATTACTCAGGCAAAATCATTAAAATTGCTTAAAAAGAGATTGGAAGAGGCAACAGAACTTACTGTGGATGCTTTGCTAAAACATCCAGAAGAAGCCAGACACTACCCTTCGTCTGTTTCTAAAGTTCTGGGGCTGAAGATCTATGCCTAAACGACCCAGGTATCTAGAAATCGCAAAGATACTGATCAAATATTATGGATATTTGATAAAGAGCAGAAAAGGGAGCCATGTATGGCTTGTAGACAATAAAGGGCACAGAACAACTATTCTAGCTGCAAACGAGCAAGTTAACATGCATAATTACAAATCTATACTAAAACAAACAGGATTGTCTGAAGATGATATAGAAAAATATTTATAAAAATAAATAAAGCCCCAAGAAAGTATTTGTCTTTAAGTTAAGTTCTCTAAAAATATTTTTTAGTATTGAATACTTGATATTGGATAGTTTTATTAAATCTTCTAACTAAGCTAAATAATGGCTAGATATCTTGTTTTTACGTTGCTCACAACAATAGCATTAGTTAGTATTGTAAGCGCTTCAGGATTGTCAAATACTGTTTATCTTGGAATATTTAGCTCAATCATCAATTTCGCCCACGCAGTTTCAAACTTCTTTTCACATGTTTTTGGAGGACACAATAATACAATTACAACCTCTGTGTCAACAACACCTTCGACAACCATAGGACCAATTTCTAATGCTTCAACAACATCGGTCAAACAAACAACTATAGCAACTACTACTGGTGCTTCTACAACCAGTATACACTTAAATACAACTTTAAGTACAACTAGCGCATCAACAAGCTCTGCATATTCAACAACATCATCTTCAAGCACAACGGCATCTTCAACAACGATAATGAGCACTTCGACAACTACATCTACCTCAATAACATCTTCAAGCACAACGGTGATTAGTGGACAAAACTGCAACGGATTTACACTAACACTTTCTGGAAGTCAAACATCTGTAAATGGCACTTGTACATGGAGTGGCGGATACCTTAACGCTACATTTACACCTCGGGAGTATGAAGAAGATTTTGTAATGACTCTGAATAATACTAATACGGGAAAGATTTATTCTCCATCGGGAGGTTCAATATACTGTTCCGGTGCCAGCGGTAGTATCGGCAATATTATTGCGGGAAACTACAAAGTGACATTATGGATATACAACGGAAATGGTACTGTATGTACAGGGCAGCAAGCTTCTGTAGCAATCAAAGCGGGAAGTTCGCCTTAAAGTACGAAGCCCCAAAAGAGATACAAAAAATAATTCTAATTCCCTTAGTATATAAAGGTATATACCTATTCAAGTCATGCCTAACACTGCAAAGGGAACTCAGTACTTCTTAATATCGCGGAAACCCTTGTGGAAAAACATCCTTGTAGCTTCCGGCATTTTTAGTCTGTCTATTTCGCTTTCTCTAAACCAGCCTACACTCTTCGACTCATCATTAATTTTTGGTTTCTGTCTTGGCTTCTTTAGTTTTGCTAAATAGATTAGATCATAATGATAGTGCATTGGCTTATCTTTGTAGAGAACTCTTTCCCAGCTTATCACTAAAGGCAACACCAGAAGTCTATTCTTTAGCTTTGGATCTATTCCATTGCTACCCACAATAACTACGTCTAACCCGGTCTCTTC
>JASHUQ010000118.1 GCA_030039935.1 Microcaldota archaeon | reverse complement strand
CATGTGGAATATCGCACGGGTTTGCAACATATGAGGATCTGGAAGGAGCAAGCCCTGACTATCTATTCAGAAGCATGGAGGAGTTTAGGAAAGATCTTTAATAAGGGCACTTGCTTAATGCTCTAGAGAGATAGTAGGAGGAAGCTATTTATATTTATTAGTCTATGTTAATATGGTGTTAATACGGTTAAGGCACTTGTAACAATAAGCGAGCAAACAAATAGAGTACTAAACATTGTTAAGGCAGAATACGGGCTTAAAGACAAGTCTCAGGCTATAGATAGGATGGCCGAGGACTACGAAGAGCTAGTTTTTGAACCTAAACTAAAACCTTCTTATGTAAGAAAACTGAAAAAGATTCAAAGAGAACCACTCGTCCGTATAGGCACTTTGAAAAACTTTAGGAAAAGATACAATATGGATTAAAGTGTTTGGATGGCACCTTACGAACTAAAGGTAAGGAAGCACTTGGATAAGATATTTGCCAAAATGGCAAAACGTGAGAGATATAACCTCGAGATTATTTACAAAAAGCTTGCAGAAGTGTGCGAAAACCCAGAAAAGTTTAAACCACTAAGTTCACCAATGCAGAATTTAAGAAGGGTCCATGTGCTAAAGAGCTTTGTGTTGGTTTTTTCGATAGATGAAAGTACTCACACGGTATGGGTTGAGGATTATGATCATCATGATAATATTTATTGAGTGGTAGTATGCGGGCATTCGTAAAGAAAGCGTTCGAAAAAGAGCTAGCCAGATGGCATGGACTAATCAAGATACTAGCCTTAGAAAGGATAGCGCAAGCCCTACAAAGGGAGAAAGCCAGATAAGCCTATTTCTAAGCTAAGCATAGCAAAGCCTCTTTAGTCAAGCCCCCTCAGGGCGGGAGGGGGAGAGAGGGGCTAGAAAGGCGTAAATATCTGAATCAGCTGAGCTTTTTAGGTTATATCATGAATGGTACTAGGCAACCAGCTAAAAGAGATGCTCAACCTGTTGACCACAGGCAACTGTTCTCTGCTGCAGAGTCCGCAGAGCTTAGAGGAGATGATATGCAGGGAGCGCGCCTACGAATCCAGGCTCATGTAGCAGCAAAGAAGAGACTGCGCCAGTTTGCCGATAATCTTGAGTCTGATGGCATTGATAACCTTGCACGCGGCTTAAGAGGTTTAGCGAGGTTAGAACAGAAAGGAGCTGATGCAATAAGAGGAGGCGATGTTGAAAGAGCAAAGCATATTCATGAAGTAGCCGTACAGCATACGCAAGCAAGCGGCTCATTCCATGGCATGCTCTAAGCCTTAATCACCTAGCCCCGCCAGATCCCTAGCAGCCCCGAAGGGCGGAGAGGGAGGGAAAGAGGTGGTGGAGAAAGAGAATGATCCCTAGCAAGCAAGAGAGGAAAAAAAGAGAGAAGCGAGGCTCTAGAAAGGTCTAAATATTTCTAAAATAAAGTAAATCTTGTGAAAATATGGCATCGGTAAACATACAGGCTCAGCGTGTGGGTAGAGCTTTTGGAGTTAGTAATACTGTTTGGGAATCTCTTGAAAAGGTATCTAAGAAAAACAAAGAAGATTATAGCAGTATAATAAGCAAAGCTCTTTTCGGCGAGGTTGATCCACAAATAGAAATAGATGATATACGCACAAATTCATTTAGTCGACAACCGGAATTTAGATACATGTATGTACTTTTTCCTGAGCACAGATGCGATCAAATTGGAGCTCAAGCCCTTCTAAATCAATACGATCTAAATACATACATTGCAGAGCGGATTGAGGAGTTCTGCAGGATAGAGCTTGGCGATACAACTCCAGTAAGACAAAATGTAACCGTAACGATCCGCATACGCTCAGATGATCTAGCTGATTTACAAAAAGCCGCAGAATCAGAGCATACTAGTGTCGATAAGGTAATAGAGAGAAGACTGGCTGCACATTTTAGGCGTTAAAGGGAACAATACATAAAACCGCAGCTCCAATACCCTTAAATATCAGGAAATGTTTATACAAACTATGCAAGCTGTTAGAACGCCAGGTCAAGACCCTATCTCAAGGGAACTTCCTGCCGGACTTCCTTTTTCTATACAAGGACAGTATGGCGCGCTTATCCAAAATGTAGATACAAGGATAGGCTCGTTTATTTGGTCGTGCATAATTGAAGATGCATTGCACAATGTTCCAAAATACAGTGAATTGCTCAAAGAGCCTGGCACGGCAGAGCTCCTTGCGCATGCAGAAGTTGCTGTTAAGAATCTTTCAAGAATGCCAGAGGCTGAGGCAAGAGCGCTATTTACAAAAGTCGAGTGTTATGAGAGCGCGCTTAGGGGTGAAAAACGAAGCGCAACTGATAGCTACATTCCAATAAGAATTGAACTCGCGTCAAAGTCTCCGTTTGGGAACAAAGATGGCTTTGATGCTGCTCCGCTTTCTACAGATTTGCTATCAGTGCTTGGAACAGTTGTCGCGCCAGAGCCCATAGTAAGATTACACGGGGCAAAGATGCTATGGTCTGAACGCAGGGTCGAGAAGCTATTTGACAAGCTAGAAGAGATATCAATGAATAGGCAGAACTGGGGATTCGAAAAGCCAATTACCAAGATGTATAACAAAATCAATGAAAGGATTGCAAATGACTACTGGCTTGGAGCGTCATTTAAGGTAGAGCTTGCGCAGATGATCGGTGCATTGACAATGGGATACATGTCTATTGTAAGGGATGTTGAGCCAAACGGGGACATGAAATTGGGCTCTATTTGCATAACAAAGGCAATGGCAGAGCAGGCGTATGATGTAACATCTAAGGCAGAAAAGCACGAGCTGGCATTCTTTATAGCAGTAGCATTTAATCTTGGCGATGAAAGGCTAAGGGCCTCGGCCCCTGCTGCGTATGCAAGGGCGCGCAACAGCAAAGCATTGCACAGGGCGCTTGCAATCGCGGTTTTTGGAGGGCTGCCAAAAGAACAGGTTGATGAGACAGCAGAGGTTCTCTACAAGTATGTTTCTGAGTTCGACCCTGTTAAGATAGGGGAAGCTAAAGGTTTTGCACCGGAAAATTCGCTCTGCGCGCTTCTTACCATGCTGCATCAGATTGATCCAGAAAGTGAAAGGTTCAGGACCATGGCGCTCACGTCGCTTGAAAGGTTTATGCGTTCCGATTATACATTTATAGTAGCCGGAGGATACTGGACATCTGTGATTTGGGGCGCTCCAGAGGAAACGCAAAAAGCGTTTTTGAAGAGAACCGAGGAATTGCAAAAACGTGATGATGAGCTTAAGCGGAAAGAGGAGTTGAAAATGTATACTCGACCAGAGCGTCTCGATTTCGCGTCGCTGATGCGCGAGCAACAAAGATACGAAGCTAGAATGCGCTTCGGACCAGGCGGAGGGAATATGTAGAAAAGTTGCATGACAGAAGCATTGGCAACTCTTCAGCAAAGCCTCCCTATGGAAAGCCTTATAAATCTCAGTACTAAATAGACATTAAGAATACGGAGTACAGCGAAGTGTAAAAACAGAGCTAATTCTACGTATGAGAGAAAGATGTAATGGAAGACGAAGAAAATATGGAAGGAAGAGGTGGCTATGGAGGCCATCATGGAGGAGACAGAAGAGATAGAAGAGGAGGAGGGATGAATATAAAGTCCAACTACTTCTTGCCAAAACCTGTAAAGGTCGGCGATGAGGTCGAAGTCTCTGTCGAAGCTGTTGCCTCAAAAGGAGACGGAATCGCAAAGAAGGATGGTTTTGTCATCTTTATCAAAGGAGCCAAGGAGGGCGAAAAGGTAAAGGTCAGAATCACAGATGTTAAGGCAAGGTTCGCAATTGGAGAAATGCTCTGATTGGGAAACTTTAATTTTTTTGTTTATAACATCTTTATTTAGCTTTAGCTATCAATAACTGAATGTTATGCCTGACATTAGTATCTATACGAGCGAGTTGTACGAGAAGTGGAAGGGCTACTGGAAAGAGAAGAAAATATTCTCATATAATGACAAAGATGCAAAGAACCCGATCTTTGTAATGGATATGCCACCTCCAAACACAACCGGAGGATTGCATCTGGGCCATGTTTTCTGGACCTGTTATGGGGATTCAATTGCAAGATACAAGAAAATGAAAGGTTTTAATCTATACTATCCTGTGGGATGGGACGAGCACGGGTTCCCGACAGAGATAGAAACAGAGAAGCAATACGGGAAGAACCTTCCAAGAAACGAGTTCTACGCAAAATGCCTAGAAGTGTCTCAGAAAAACCTTGACTCAATGAAAGAATGGATGTCAAGATTCGGGGCCGTATGGGACGAAAAGCTGGAATACAGGACAACAGACAAAGAATACATAAGGAAGGTGCAGCTTTCCCTCCTTCTTATGTACGAAAAGGAAATGCTATATAGAAATGACCATCCTATAGAGTGGTGCGTAAGCTGCGGCAGCGCAATATCAAGGGAGCAGGCCGAAGAAAAGGAAGAGGAAACCTATCTCAATTATATAGATTTTAAAATGTCGGAAAGCGACACAGAAAAAATAACGATAGCTACCACAAGGCCTGAGATGCTGCATTCTGCTGTTGCAATAGCGGTCAATCCAAAAGATGATAGATATTCCAAGATTGTAGGCAAGGAATTCATTGTGCCAATATTCGGCCAGAAGATAAAAGTGGTAACAAACGACATTGTTGACAAGGACTACGGCACAGGAGTAGAAATGATATGCACTTTTGGGGACAAGCGCGACATAAGCATATATTACAAGAACAAGCTGAACCTTGTTCAGGCAATAGATTCCAACGGAAAGCTGATCAACGCAAAGCAGTTCAATGGAATTAACATAAATGATGCAAGGAATGCAATAGCAGATGAGCTTAAGAAAAAGGGAGTGCTGAAAAAACAGGAAAAGGTAAAGCACAACATCAAGGTTCATGACAGATGCTTGACAAAGATAGAGCTCATATCAACCACGCAGTGGTTCATAAAGATAAGGGAGTATTCGGATGATATAAAAAGAACAGCAAAAGAAATAAAATGGGTTCCAGAATCAGCAAGACAGAGGCTCGACGACTGGGCTAATTTCATAGAATGGGACTGGGCGTTCACACGGAACAGGATATTCGGAACACCTATGCCTTTCTGGTACTGCGAAAAATGCAACTACATAGTTCCCCCAGAGAAAGAGGACCTTCCATTCGACTCTATGGAAAAGAAGCCATACATATCAAAATGCCCCAAATGCAGCGGAAGAATAGTCGGTACAAAGGAAACACTCGATGGCTGGGTCGATACATCCATAACATCGATGGTTCTGGCAGGCTGGCCAGACCAAAAGAAAAGGTTCGAGAAGCTGTTCCCCAATAGCATGAGGATACAGGGCACGGACATAGTAAGGACATGGGCATTCTACACAATATTCAGGACAATGGCGCTTACATCAGACAAGCCCTGGAATAGCATACTTGTCCATGGGATGATTCTAGGACAGGATGGAAAAGAGATGCACAAGAGCCTAGGCAACGGGATATACCCTGATGGGCTTGTGGAGAAATACTCTATAGACGCTATAAGGCTCTGGGTCGCGCTTAGCGGAGGGATAGGAAGAGACAGGCCATTTTCCTACAATGAAATGGACTATGCAAAAAGCTTCATAACAAAACTATACAACACAGCAAATTTTGTCAACCTTGCTCTGTCAAAAGGGAAGGCATCAAAGGAAGAGCCGAGCAGGCACCTCAATGTGTTCGATTTGTGGATTCTTAATAGGCTAAACGAGACGGTAAAAAGCGTGACAGATGGCTATGACAATCTTACATTATACGAAGCGATGAATACTGCGATAAACTTCTACTGGCATGAATTCGCAGATTTCTATATCGAAAATGTGAAGCACAGGGTTTATTCAACGGAGAGCAGAATGGAGGGAAGCAGGAACGCCGCTCTCTATGTATTGAAGCATGTTCTAGAGACGTCGATTGCAATGTTCGCCCCAGTAATCCCATTCATAAGCGAAGAGATCTATCTTCAAATGAAAAACAAGGAGAGCGTATTCCAAAAAATGTTTCCGCAATACGCTGAAAGGGAAAAAGGGCCAGACTATGTCATAAATGGGCTTGTGCAAAAGAGCAGCGTTGAATTCGACCCAGAAGACACAGGAATAATACTCAATGACATAATTTCGGAAGTGAGGAAGGGCAAGGCCAAGAGCAAGATCGCGCTCAACAAAGAGATATCATCAATTAATATAAATGTTCCTGAACAATATTATAGCGCTGTGGTTTCTTCTAAGGAAGAGCTTAAAAATATACTGAAAGCTGTCAATGTATCTGTAAAAAGAGGCAAGGACTTCTCTGTTTCGATAGCAGTATAATGGACGCTTAACAGATGTTGTTTTCATGGCAAGAATGCACACAAAAAGGCACGGAAAGGCTAAGTCGAGAAAGCCATTGCTAGAGAAAGCAAGCAACGAAAGTGGACTGGAAAAAGAGAAAATAGAAGAGCTGATAACGAATTACGCAAAGCAAGGGCTGGGCCCTGCGCAGATAGGAGAAAAACTCAAGAGGGAGCACAAGGTCCTTTACATAAAACAGGCGACCGGGAAAAGGCTGATGGAAATACTCAGCGAAAAGAGCCTTTCAGGACAAGTTCCTCCAGACATGCTCGATCTTATGAGAAGGGCATTGAGGATAAGAAACCATCTAAATGTAAACAAAAGGGATACTTACAATAGAGTAAGGCTCAGCAGGACAGAATCAAAGATATGGAGGCTCGCAAAATACTATATAAGAGAAGGGGAACTGCCGAAGAACTGGAGGTATGACCCACAACAAGCGGAGCTTCTTATAAAAGGCAAGGCGTGAACATGGCACTTCAAAGAACTGTTGACAAATGGAAGCTCAAGAAATGGTTTACAGTGTATGCCCCAAAAAGCTTCAATGAGTCAAAGGTGTGCGAGATTCCTGGAGATGATGAAAAGAGTGTAATAAACAGGAAGATAAAGGTGAGCCTTGACCAGCTTACGCACAATCCACAGCACGCGTTCACAAATGTTGTGCTAAGGGTTACGGACACGAATGGAGATGCGGCTCATACAAAGCTCATAGTGATAGAATTGGTTTTCTCTTATCTTAGATCCCTTGTTAGGAGGTATAGAAGTGTAGCATCGGTTGTTGTCCCAGTAAAAACAAGGGACAATGTGCCCATGACAGTAAAGGCGATATCTGTGACAAGGAACAGGGTGACAGGAGCTAGGTTAAAGGGAATAAGGAGCGAGATGGTATCTTTCATAAACAGCTATTCAAAAGAGAATGATTCTGATTCTATAATAAGCTCTGTAATAGATGGAAAGCTTCAGTCTGATCTCACAGGAAAGGTATCCCACATTGCGAACATAAACAAAGTGGAAATAAAGAAGCTGGAAGTTGACTGATCCTTTGATATGCGCATTTGCAAAATCGCAATATTGCAGCCTAAAAACTGAAAAATAAGCACATATAAATATCATAAGAATCAAAATTATACTTATGCGAAAACCCGTGGATTCTGGGCTGACAAGGGAAGAAATGGACGCAGCTGCAGAGGGAATGCTGAGAGCCGCAGAGAGCTGCAGCAATCAGGATGAAAGAAGCCCTGTAAGAATAGAGAGAATAAGGAAAGAGCATCCTAGAGTTGAGGCTGCAAAAAGATATCTTGTTAGACTATTCAGATACGAAGATGAGCATAATAAAAATGAAAAGCCAGGTCCAGATACTTATCCGATGGGAGCAAGGGTTACAGTATTGGATGCTTTTGACGGAATGACACGAATGCAAAAAGATGCAGAGCTGAAGAAGCTCGACATTTCAGAATATGAAGCAAGGCAGCTCATTCTTTCTGGAAAGATAGGCGGGTTCTTTGTTCTTGACCTAAATGAAGAGGTAATGACCGATTACTATCACAACTACATGAGAAATCATCTAAGCCAGCTTTACAAATCTGCGCCAAGTCTACAAAAATAAGAATCAGCTGAAACCTATAAGCGCTGCCCCTATAGCTATTATTATGACGCCAAACCATCTCAGCAGGGGGATATTTTCTGAAAGGAATAGATAGGCGAATATTGTTGCAAAGATATAGCTGAGCCCTCCCATTCCATATGCCCAGCTCAGATGCACCCTGCTCAATACATAGAAGTATATTATGGTTGATATCCCATAAACTACCAGGCCAGAAGCAAGCAGCTCTGCGAACAAAGGCTTTCCGAATGAATACTTGAAAAGCAACTGCCCTACTGCTCCAAGGAATGTAGACACAACAAGAAAACCGACATTCCTCAATTTTGTTGCCATAATATCACAAAGATGCTGCGATTATCAGAATGCCAAGAAAGACCAGCGCTATTCCTCCTATTCTCCTTGCACCGAGCTTCTCCTTGAGAAAAACAGAGGAGATTACTGTTATGAAGATAAAGGTGCTTGCAAAGGTAGGATATACTATTGATAGGGGAGCATTTGAGAGCGCAAACAGGTAAACAGCAAGGCTCAGGAAATAGCCTGCCACTCCAATGACAATGTATTTGTTTTTCAAAGTTCCTATTATTTCTTTAACGCCTTTGAGCTGCTTTACGAGGTTCTTTTTGAACAGGAATTGAGAAAACGAGGCAATAAGTGCAGCAATAAGGGTTATAAATATAACTAAATATATATTCATTGAACCACAGGGTATTTATTTGATGATAGATGAATCAGAGCGTTTGGGCTTTATATTATCTGTATTGACTGTTATTCTCTTTATAATTGCAATAGCGATATTTATAGGTTATGGGGCAAAAACGCCATTCTATATCGTTGCTGTGCTTACATTCGCAGTCGGATTCCTTAATGCGTGGGTTATTTCAAGGATAAAGACTCCCAAAGAAACAGAGGAAGAGCCAGAAACGCGGCCATCAAGAAATAGGGCAAGGCCGAAGAAAAGAAGGAAAAAATAAAGTGATTTTGTGAACACGCTGATTATTGCAGAGAAACCTAGCGTTGCGCTTCGCCTAGCATCAGCATTGGGAAACGGAAAGGAGCAGAAAAAGCAGATCGCCAACAAGGTCAACTACTATGAGATAAAAGACGGGAAGAATACAACATACATTGCTGCTGCTGTAGGCCATCTATTCACAATAAAGCAAAAGGACAAGACAAGGGGATATCCCGTGCTGGAAGTGGAATGGGCCCCATCGCACATTGTGAGCTCTTTTTCTGAATACACAAAAGGATATCTGGACACGCTTGTTTCCCTGTCAAAGAGCTGTGACAGGTACATAAACGCGTGCGACTATGACATAGAAGGAACTGTCATAGGAACCAACATAATAAAATTCCTGAACAAGGACGTGCTCGACCAAAAGGCAAGAAGGATGAAGTTCTCTACAACTACAACATACGATCTTCTTGAAGCGTACAAGAACCTTACAGAGCTTGATCTGAATAATTTCTATGCGGGAGA
>JASHUQ010000117.1 GCA_030039935.1 Microcaldota archaeon | reverse complement strand
CAGAGTCCATAAAGTGATTTTATGAAATTCGATAAACTTGTAAGAGACAAAATCCCCGAAATAATAACAAAAGACAACAAGAAAGCAATAACCCACGTTGCCGGAAACGATGAATACGAGAAAAGGCTGAGGGATAAGTTGAAGGAGGAGTCGGTAGAGTTCTACGCAAGCGGAAGGATCGACGAGCTTGCCGATGTGCTTGAAGTAATATACGCTCTGGCAGAGGTGAAAGGCACTACAGTATCAAAAATCGAGGAAATAAGGAAAAGGAAAGCGGAGGAACGCGGCTCTTTTAAAGAAAGGATAGTTCTTGATGAGGTAATAAGATAACTTTTTGACTATAAGGACATTATCTCCTTTGTAATTGATCCATTGTTTTTGTAGATATACAAAGCCATCTTAGCAAGTGTATTCACTCTCTGCATGGTTATCCCTCTATCAGGAGAATTTTTCATAAGGCGAAATAAGAATTCGAAATCCGCTATGCAATAAGTTATCAGCATGGTTGGTATCATCTTCTTTTCTGCGATCGCAAGCGTACGAACTTTAGAATATGTCCTTAAAAATAGAATTACTTTTTTCATATCAAAGAGATATCCTTTCTTCTTGTTGTCACAAAAATGCTGCAACGATACGGCAATATCCTTAATGAGAATATTGCTGTATCTCACAAAATCAAAGTCAATCAAGCCTGTAATCCGCCCTTTTTCCCAAAGAAGGTTCGTTTCTTTTATATCGTTGTGCAGGTAATAGAAATCAAGTGAACTGTTCCAGTTATCTGCAAGCTCATCTGCTATGGGGAGCAGCGCATTTGCCGTTCTGATAAACGAGCGTTCCCTATTGCTTATTTTTCTTCTCTTTTTTATCGAAGAAACCATCTTTACCAACGCATTTTTCGCTTCAAAAACAGTGAAAGAGTCTGTGGGCTTGCCTTTGCAGCGGTAGAAGTTCCTATTATTAATCAGGATATTGTGGTACGACCCTACTAATTTCGCTACCTTAGCTATGTCCTTTTCTACAAATTTGTACTTATGATCCCCCTCTATAAACCTATAAAGCCAGAACAAGGAGCCATTACACTTGAAATAATATTTTCCATCCTTTGTTTCCAATGGCATCGGCACTTTGTATTTGAAACCCCCATTTCTAAGGTTGGTTATGTATCTGAGCTCAAAAGAGAGGGCCTTCTCGTTTGCCTTGTCAACCTTCCTTAGTATATACTTGTCATTGCCGTTCTTGACTCTCCAGTTGTCGTTTATATAACCAATGTCTATCTTCTTTACTTCGGATCCGGAAAGCTCCCAGTGCGAAAGTATAGAATCAATAAGCACCTCATAATCCTTTATGCCCATAACCCACCTCTAACGTATATCATCTTATGATTATAAAACGCTTTAATCGACGATTTGCAATAAGAGATACCTTTTTAAACGTATTATGATAAGTCATAGCGTGCCAAGATTTGGCCGAAAAAGAAAAGGTGTTCTATTGGAGGTTTCTAGGAAGTGGATAGCTGTACTTACAATCATGATGTTCGTCTACAACGTAATACTGGGCTATCTTGTAATAGGCGTCACGGCCCCGTCAGGAAGAATTCCATTGCTCATACTAATAGCTGCAGATTACTTCATAATATTTTATTTTGTTTCTGGAGCTGCAAAGATCAAGAAATACAGGGATGGAAAGAAAAGAAGGAATAGGAGATAGATTGGGATATCGATGAATAGACTTAGCAAGGTATTGCTGGTTGTAATAGTGCTGTACAATATCGGACTTGGTATATATGTTATAACACAGACAAAGCAGCCCCTGCTTGCCATTCTTTTCATAGCAGCAAACATATTCTTCATAATCTACTACATTATCCAGATAATGGTTGGGAGATACAAGGTCTACAAGTTCAACCAGGCGCACGGGGATCTTGTCAAACAGGCAATGGAGGAATTAAAGATGGGGAGGCATGCGTAATTCTCTTAATAGCACTTCCTGAATATCGCAATTGAAACTATATTGAGCAGTATCGCTATCGCAAACGTGTATGAATATCCAAGAGTTGCAGATATAACTCCAGAAAGAAATGCTCCTATTATCGCTGTTCCGCCTATCATCGCCTCCCATACCCCGATATAGTATCCTTTGTGCCTTCCCCTTATGTTGTCATAGAGCATCACAGAGCCGGAAATGTTCCAGTACGCATATGCAAGCCCTGCAATGAAATAAACGATTATGTTTATCTGGAAGAACGCTGTAGCAAAAATGAATATTGGGAGTATTGCAAGGAAATAGGCGATGCTCCTTGTAAGAGTTGCAAGCGCATAATACCTTCTCAGAAGAACTTCTACAACAAAGTACATGACAACAGCATAGATAAGAAGCTGTGCGATTCCGTTCAAAGCGTTGATTAGGAAAACATCCCCATATGTAAGACCGAATCTTATTAGATATGGAGTGTAAGAGGTATTGAACATCACTGCTCCAAGGCTGAAAAGCGATATTGCGAAAAGCAGGTTGTATATATTCCTTGTACGCTTCTTTCTCATAGACTTGTGTATTCTCTCTATTAGCGCCATCCCAGTCATAATGTGCGGAAGTGAGCTTATCATTTTTAGAGATATGAAAGCAGATCTTGCATTCTTCATTCTTGCTTCTGATACAACCTTCTTTGGAAGGCTCCTAACAAGAAGATAGGCCATGACAAGCGCTGCAATGTTAAGCGCAAGAAGGAAGTCAAGATAGTATACCAATGTTGTGTAAGAGACGAATATTCCCCCAAAGAACGCGATTATGCTTCCTATTATAGACATTGTGCTGTATCTGCTGAAGTGCTTTGGAACAGAAGGGTCACGCTTTGTTCCCATTACAAGTATGTTTATCGCTGGAGCAGCTGCCGTTGCCATCAGGGCATAAAGCCCATAATCAAGCTGCAGGACAGTCACGCTGGCAAGGAAATAGAGTATAAGTATGACTGGAAGAGTGCCAAGCAAAGAGAGCAGTATGAACATCTTTGTCCTTCCAAGCCTGTCAGTCAGCTTTCCCCACAAGAGAGATGATGGAATGCTGACAATGTAATAGGCTGTTATTGCAACCCCAACATCAAATACGGTTCCCTTAAGAGAAAGGATGTAAAGTGGGATTATGATGGATAGACCGCTGCCTATAGCCGCATATGGTATAACAGTGTACATCCAATTATGATGAATTCCTCTTCCCATTCAAACCCTTTAGTTAACTAAGAATTGCTTTAACTATTTTTCCCCTGTCCTTCACGCTGTCAACTATAAGATCTGCTCCAGCATCACCAAGTTCCTCTCTAGTATATCTACCTGATGCTACTCCGATAGTTTTTATTCCAATGGATTTTGCAGCGTGTATTATGTGCGGATTGCTTGCAATGAGGCATGCTGTGCTGACAGAACCTAGCTCCTTTGCCTTTTGAATGGCCTTCTTTATCACATTGGATAACTCCTTGTCCTTGTTTCCATATTCTCCAAGTTTGAAGAAATCCGATAGATTTGCTCTTTGCAGCTTGTTTTTTATTATGCTCTCAATATCCCCGGTTGCTATCCCGATCAAGACATTTTTTTTCGAAAGCTCTTCAAGAAGCTGTTTTGATCCATCCAGTATCCCTATCGCCTCCTTTCCTGTTACATTATAATAAGAATATCCAAGCTCTTCGGCGCATCCCTCGAGCCTTGCATTTATTTCCTCGTCTGTTACTCCGTTCTTTTTAAGTATATCATGGACCATAACCTGTGCAGGAAATCCTTCATATTCATTAATATCAAAGTCTGGCTCGAACCCGTACCTGCTCCTTATCGCCTCCCTCACATATTCGGATACGTCTCTCTTGTCCTTTACAATCACGTTGTTTATGTCTATAAGTACAAGCGCCCCATTCATGCTCTCACTGATAATCAACAAATCCTATTTATGAAACTAATATTTATTTATATTCATGCAAATTAGCTTATGATTGTATGCTTCCGGGAGTAGATCCAAGGACAATGAAGAACATGATGGCAAAGATGGGAATCAAGTCAACAGACATAAAGGCAAACAGGGTTACTATAGAATGCGATGACATAGACATAGTAATAGACAACCCTCAGGTAACAAAGATAGAGATGCAGGGAACCACAAGTTTTCAAGTAGTTGGAGATGTGTCTGAAAGCGAAAATGATGCAGATATAGAAATAAGCGACGATGACATCAACATGGTAAAGGAAAAAACCGGAATAGAAGATACAGAAAGAATAAGGGAAGCGCTCGAAGAATCGAATGGAGATATAGCGCAGGCAATACTGAAGCTCAGCAATCCAGATGAAAGCTAATCTATCCTATATGCATGCGCATAAGGGATTCCTGATATCCTCTTGACATGACCTCTCTCTATTACCTTGTTTGTTATCGCTGCCTCTACCGATTCCTTTCCAACAATATTTGCAGAGAGTATATCATGGGCCGAGACAATGTCATTGAAACTCTTTGAATGGATGAGCTCCCCCTTGTAAAAATCAGAATAATTCTTTATATCTATCACCATCTCTCCTTCCTGAAGAATCTTGTCGATAAGGGATTCGTCGCACATCGCTATTAACTTTCCATTCTCTGTCGCATGGATCTTCAAGTATATCAAAGCATCAGCCATATTTGTACAAAAGAACAGTTGCAAAAAGATAGAGAATGCCGTATGTGCTGAGCCAGATCCAGCCTGCAATATTGCTCGATATGAATGCAACGAAACCAAGGGAGAGAAGTGAGGCAGCCACAACTATCTCAGTTTTTGTGTTTGCTATTGCGTAGCGAATGTTGCCCCTGGATGATTTGTTGACTCGTATGGGCTTCCATGCTGAACTTCTCTTAGATATGGCTGCAAGGGCTGCCTTTGCCCTTGAGATCGCTAGCGCAAAATTGAGTACGAATATCATTAATCCCTCGCTAGCAGATCCGAAGTATATCTTTGTAAGGATAGCCGGAGCAATCATAGAAAGGATGAAAGCAGCGCCCCCAAATATCTCAAGATACCTGCTTATGTAAGAGGCTTGGAAGATCTGCGTTATTGTCATGTGTACAAATGGAATGGTAGAAAATGAAACAAAGACTGACATTATCGTGAACGCTATAAGGACTATGGAAAGGTAATTAAGGCCAAAGCCGTGGCTCCAGTAGTCCATTGGCGCCCAGAGGGACGACCAGCGCGTTTTGCTTGATGTTTTTGCATTTCTCTTTATGAAGTATTTTATGAATTGGGTGTCTCCATAGTTGTAGCGCCACTGCTGCTTTACCAGTCCGGTGTATGTCACTATTGGCCTTCCTAGCGCATATACATGAGGTATGTATAAACTCTTGAAATTGTGCAGGTCTGATTCCAAGCTGAAAAATGTATCCTCTATGACATATTCTGGAAATCCTCCAATCTTTTCAAATGCAGATTTCCTTATTACGCCGCAAGAACCCGCGAATATGGCTGTATTGTTGAGCGCCCTATGCGGCTGTATGAACTTGAAGAAGAACGCATCGAAAAGGTCCACGGTATTTGAGAAGAATGTTCCCTTTGCAAACCTCTTCTCTGTCTGCACATACGCAAGGTTCTCATCATGGAAATACGGGAGAAGGTCCTTTAGGAAATTAACATCTGTAAGGTATTCATCAGCATCAAAAATTGCTATGAACTCCTCTTTAGATGACTTTAGCGCCCTGTTGAGTGCACCGGCTTTATATCCTGTCCTGTCATCCCTATGCACGAATGCTATTCTATTGCTCTTGCAGAACGCCTCCAGCTTCGCTTTTGTCTTGGCATCTGTTGAGTCGTCAACCACATAGTACCTTATCCTGTCCTTTGGGTAATCAATATCGCGGAGACGCAGCATGTTCTTCTTGACTTCAGCTACATCCTCGTTATAAACAGGCATCATCACCGCAACAGTTGGAAAACTTCTGAGGGGCTTGAGCGACTTTGACAATTCATTTATGTACTTGTCGTAGTAGTATGATCTGAAATATGATATCGATGCATAGACATTGAAGAAACCTGCAAAAAGAGCTATGCCAAGGAATACGCACGCAAGTACAAAGGTATACGTAGAGTTTACCTCAATGAACATATAAGCGGAGAAAATAAGGCTTGCAATTGAAAGAGTCACGAATAGGGCAATAGTGCTGAACCTTATAACCAAACCAGGAGTTATATCTGCCTTGAACATACAATCAGATTATGGCATTAGATATTAAATTAGTTATTCTTAAATAGGTAGTGTTTATTCTATCCTTTAATGCCGGGATGGCGGAACCAGGCAACGCGCCAGAAACTTGGCGAAACTCGAGATCTGGTTTCCTTCGGGAAATTTGGGTTCGAATCCCAATCCCGGCGATTCTATTATCTTATGAATTCATTGAGTAATACTGTTGCATAGGATCCAGCCAAGAGAGAAAACTGCAATCTAACTGTATTTTCATCAATCTCAGAATAAAAGAAGTCTTTGTAAGGCGCAAACATGAGCCTTTTCCCTCCCTTGCAGTTGAGCTCTGGCATGCTCTTTACTTTGAATTGCTCTTTTGTTATTCCTAACTTGTCAAGTATCTCTATTTCATAGTCGTTTATCTCGCTTTCATATCCAATTATGTTCCCTTCCGTCATAGATACATCTTTATCTTTTATTCTCTGCTCTACCTCAATGTTAAATATGCTCGATTCAACAGAATGAACAAACATCAGAGAAAGCGACCTAGGAAGCTTTCTAAGTGCGCCAGCATAGTCTGTAGGAACCTCTGAAAGGAACCTAAGCATATCGATCTCATACTTCAGGTATTTCGGGAAGTATTCCAATGCGCTTTTGAAGTCTCTCTCTTGACTAAGCCGTTTTCTAGCAATGACAGAATCCTCGTTTGTCTCGTTTGTTGTGTCTGTAAGAAACTTCATTGCCGCACTTTTGAAGTTTCCTTTTATTATGTCGAGTCCTATTTCAACATTGTTGTTTCTGAATCCGAATCTTTGTTCTCCAAAGTAATTGGGGAAAAGTCCGTTCAGCTCTCTGTTTATCTCATCTATTCTATGAATGCTCGTAGCATCTCTTATTGTCACACCAAACCTGTTGCCGAGAAGATCCCCCAGTTCAACTCCAGTTGCGCTCTGCCATGCTCCGTTTATTTTTATGTCCTTTACATGTATCGCTGAAAGTCTCTCAAGATTCGCGCCAAATATGCTGCACATTTGTGTAGATATCGAAGTCCTGTCCTTTGTTCCTGCAAACCCTACCGATTTTATCCCTCTGCCGCACAGTTTTGCAATCGTTTTTAGCGCCTGTACTGTATTCCAGTCCCTTTTCTGCATTACGAAAACGCAGAATTTCCCTTCTGAAGCTTCCACGCCGAGCTCTTCATTTGTGTATTTTGTGTCGAGCTTCAATGTTTTTTCATTTTTAGTTATCTCTTCTACAATGAAATCCTCTGCGCTATCCTTTAGTTTCCCTCCTATGCCTTTTCCGGATGAAGAAGCGAGCATGAAACCACATAATGGTTATTGCAGCATATTATTATGCAGTTCGTCAATCATGGCACTATAGAAAAGGAATAAAAACGTTCATTTGTTGTGCATATACAATGAGTACATTATCTCAAGTAACCGTGCATGTGCAGGATTCAAGCAGCAAGAAGAGCTTTGACCTGGTTGGAAGCGGACTTTCCGATGCAAGAATGGACCTATCTGACAAGAGACTAGTGATATTTGGAAAACTTGATGGAAAAATCGACGGCGTTGTGTCGCATTTGGATGGTAGGGGAATTTCTTATGATGAATCTGGAGAGTTCCAGATCAACATAATATCTCATGAGTCGGAGCACCCGCACCTTTATTCCAGAAGAAAAAGCATTTTCAGCGTACACGCAAGGATACCAAGCAGGGAATTTGCAACGCTGCACAATGCGCTAACGAGCAATGACTCGGCTTTAGATGCGCTCATCACTGCCCTAAACAGAGCGCAATTATCTGCAGAGATATTTGATTCTGCGGCAGCAAAGGAGCTTGCAAAAATAATAGCACTGATAAAAAACGGCAGAATAACAGATGCAAACGTTGAAAACGCTGTCTTTTTATAGGAAACTGCAAATACTATTAATCAGTGATAGCAATTTCGGCTGGTTAGATGCCATCAGATAATGCAGAGATAATGGGCCCGCTTCAGGAAATGCTGACAGAGATGCACCACGAGCTCACAAGAATTACATTCTATAACGACTTTGAATCCGGGCACATTGACGTAGATTCTATTATTCTTCTTTATACAGAATTCTACCATTACATATCTCAGACAAAGAGGACACTCGATACTGAGATAGTTACAATGGAAAAGATCTACAAGAATGAAGATGATCCACTTCTTAGGTCTCTTCCGCAGCTTTGGAGAGATATAAGGGATTCGCAAAGAATAAGCCCTGAAAAAGGGCGCGAGCACCTTCTTCTAAGCGACCTGAGAGCTCTCGACTTCATGGGGCCCATATGCGACCCATGGCCAATGGTCGAGAAATACATAGCTACCGCGCAGAAGATAGCGCAGACAGAGCCTGTTGCAACGCTTGGTGAGATGTTTCTCCTTGAGGGAATAAC
>JASHUQ010000116.1 GCA_030039935.1 Microcaldota archaeon | reverse complement strand
CTCTCCCACTGTCCCGTCCAAGCTTCAGAATCTTTCAGAATTAAATTGCATCTTGCTCTGCCATGCGTCATCAAAGTCTACATCAAGCTTCTCGATGAGCTTGAGAGTAAGATAAAGCGCAATTGCTGCCCCTGTTTCGAAGTTGAACGTCAGCTGGTACCCAACCCAACTTTGCGGAGGAAGGAACGTATCATCTTTGTCAATATCGCAGATGTGCCTGTAGTGCGCAATCACTGCTTCGTTTTCTCTCCTTTCATCATCGGAATCCAGCATCAGGTTAATTGTCGCGGTTGCTTCTTGCGAATCGGAAAGCGCACCCAGAGATGAGCACATTAGCCCCACAATCTGCGCGATTGTCTCGGAGCTTTGTTCTCCGAGCATGACAAGCTCCCTCTGTCTTGATATATTGAATGTCATGTTGCTCCAAACATTCTTGATGTCCACATTTGCATCTGTCAACGCCTTTGCAAGATAGAAAACAAGGTCTACTGCCTCAGCCGAAATCTCTTTATGATAGTTCTTCTTGTCGCGCTTTTCCTTTACTATGTACTCGCCAAGTTCCCCGGATTCTCCAAACAAAAGAATGAAGACATCCTTTTTCGTCAGCTGTTTCGCAAACCACTTCTTCTCAACCTCTTCCGATACTGTTTTTAGGAACCTGTCCAGCTTATCTGCGGCATCTGCGATTTCTGCAGGCTGCTCTTTAACCTTTACCCAAGAGGTAACGTCTACACCCATATACCTGTCAATAACCATTCGCTGCAGCATTATCCTGCATGATTCGTCCAGCGAGACAACAGTATCAGTTAATCTGAAACTTATGGGCAAGGCGCCGGCCTTGCTGCGCCTCCCCCTCAGCAAGCCGCGTTCGCGGAGCACGCCCAAAACCTTTTTGTGTACTTCCTGTGTTGTTCCTGTTGCATCTATATCAACCCAGTTGAACCCGCTCATTTTTCTGAGCTGCCTGTAGAGCCCGTCAAGCCTCTTCTGGAACGCATTGTCGTCAAATCTCTCCTTTCCGCTTGGTCTTTCTCTCGCCCTGCGAACCGCTTCCTCATGTGGTATGTCAAAAAACAGCAGCAGGTCAGGCTGCGGTATGTTTGCGCGCCTGTGCAGGTCCAAGACTTCCTGAAGTGTAAAATCGCCGCTTGCGGCGCCATAAGCCGCAGTAGACAGCTCCCCCCTGTCCATTATCACTGTTATGCCCCTTCTCATCAGCTCATTTAACCTCTGGAAATGCTCCACTCTGTTTGCAATGAATAGAGTTTGCAGCTGCCTGTTTGGCATTGTATGCTCTTTAAGCTCTCGTCTTATCCACCTGCCAAGATCGGTATTCCCTGTTGGCTCTGGCTCCATAACTCCGAAAGGGCTAAAAAATTCCTTGAGAAGCTTTGCCTGTGTGGTCTTTCCAGCGCCGTCTATCCCCTCGATCTGCAGCAGACTGCCTTTTGTAATAGATTGCGTTACACCACCATCAAGACACCAGCCTTCAGTCTCTTCAAATATTTATAATGTGTGGCATAGTTTTTTGCAAATCTATAAATATTATATTCAGCTCATCATGCGCAAGGTGAAACGCATGGTAACTGTAAAGACCGGCGAAAGGCTGCTTCTTGGAGAGAAAACTTACGACATAGTAGATGATATAGATTCTGGGAAAGAGGATTCTGTAAAGAGGCCTGAGCTGAGGCTTCCCTCAAATTCTGATGGAATAAGATTTGTTAGCGCAGATGCGCCGGAAGGCGTGAAAAATGTTCTTGTAGGGGTGCAAAACAAAGGTTATATAGGATTAATAGATTTCATGGGAGGGGATTCGAGCATAGTGCAGGCGGCAAGGACCTCTTATGGCAGCGGAACCAGGGCAACGCGGCAGGATAGAGGACTCATAAGATATCTAATGAGGCACGATCACACCACTCCGTTTGAAATGGTAGAGTTGAAGTTCATTGCCAAGATGCCTATATTCGTTGCAAGGCAATGGGTCAGGCATAGAACAGCTAACATAAACGAATATTCTGGAAGATATTCAATAATGATAGACGAATCGTTTGTGCCAGAGCTGGACAGTGTCCTTGGACAAGACACAAGGAACAGGCAGGGAAGCCAGGGAGAGCTTCCCGATAATGTCAGAATGGATTTCATAAACGATGTGGAAACTATTTCCAAGGAGGCGTATGAACGTTATAGGAAGGCGCTCGATGCTGGAGTTTCCAGAGAGATGGCAAGAATAATGCTCCCTCTTAGCGTATACACAAAGTGGTACTGGAAAAATGACCTGCACAACACCTTTAGATTTCTGACTCTTAGACTAGACACTCATGCGCAAAAGGAGATACGCGAGTATGCTGTTCCAATGTTTGCGCTTGTAAATGTGGTTGCGCCTATCGCATGCGAGGCTTTCAGGGAGTTCACACTTGAAGGGACCAGGCTATCAGGAAAGGAGCAGGACGTGCTTGCTATAATGCTAAGGGGGAAATCGTTTGAGGAGGCGTGTGTAAGGTCTGGCATAGAGCTGATGAGAAGCGATGGAACGCATCTAAAAACAGGGGAAGGCCCGGAGCTGCGCGAGAAGATTGAGAGGATGGAAAAGAGGGCAGAAAAACTTCTCAATGCTACGCAAGCAGAATGATATCCTATATCTTCATTCTCTTAAATGCCCACGTTCCTATTGCAACCATTGCTATCGCAAATCCTATAAGCACTGCAAAGTCTATTCCAAGGCCAAAGGCGCTTGCTGTTCCTAGTATTACTGTTCTTAGCGCATCGACAGCATAGGAAACAGGATTGACAGCTACAAATGAATAAAGCCATTCTGGAAGGCTCTTCACTGGGAAGAGCGCACCGCTAAGGAAGAAAAGCGGGAATATCACGAATGTTATAACAAGGCCAAAGCCCTCTGGACTTGACATAACAGCCCCGAATATAAGGCCGAGGCTTATTATTGCTACCATGAGTATCAATATGATGATAATCGTCATTATGAGCGAATAAACAGTAAAGTGAATCCCAAAGAAAATAGAGCCTAGAACAAGAAGTATAGCTATCTGTATTATACCATCTGTAGAACCGCCAAGGACTTTTCCAAAGAATATCGTTGTCCTGTGCAATGGCGCTACAAGAACCTCCTTTAGAAAATCAACTCTCTTGTCCATGATTATGTAAAGGCCGAAGAAAAGGGATCCAAAAAGAACGGTCATCGCAAGTATTCCAGGAAATATGTACGTTTGGTAATTGACAGTTCCTATGGAAAGGATCGATCCCAATCCTGTTCCGAATATGACAAGCCACATAAGGGGCTGCACAAGCGCTCCCACAACCCTTGATATCTCTCTTGTGAATACCTTTACCTCTCTATACCAAAGCGCATACAATCCATTTAGTTCTCCCATTGCATCACCTGTTTCCTCTGTTGCTTGCCATCATCCTTTCAAAATATCCTCCTTCACCCTCTTCATCCCTTATTTCGCTGCCTGTAAGGTGAAGGAACAAATCGTTCAGTGTCGGGCTCCTAGTCTCGACGCTTTCAACATTTCCTATCTTTTTCAATATTTCCTGCAAATGTTTTGCGGAATTATCTACTGTCATAGTCACCATTCCATCATTGTGCTTCACATTTTTCACATACCTTAGTTTTTTCACCGCTGCAACGTTCGGCTTCTTTGACTTTATCCTTACAACATCGCCCCCGAGCCTTTTTTTAAGGTCTTCAGGTTTTCCCATCGCTGCGATTTTCCCATGGTCTATTACCGCTATCCTGTCGCACAGCTGGTCGGCCTCATCCATATAGTGCGTTGTTATTATCACTGTTACCTTTTTCTCATCCGCAAGTCTTCTTATGTAAGTCCAAAGATGCTGCCTTGTCTGCGGGTCGAGTCCCAGAGTTGGTTCGTCAAGGAATAGAACTCTTGGATCGTGCAGCAACCCCCTTGCAAGTTCAAGTCTCCTTCTCATTCCTCCCGAATACTTCTTCATCCTTTCATTCTGCCGTTCTGTAAGGTCAACAAGCTTAAGAACCTCATCCATTCTCTTGTTTATGTTCCTCATGTCAACTCCATACATAAGCGCATGAAGATAGAGATTTTCCCTTCCAGTAAGCAGGTCATCGCTCGACGGATCCTGGAAAACAAATCCTATACTATGCCTTACCTTTGATGCATCATTTACAACATCGAATCCGTTTACATATGCTCTTCCAGAAGTCGGAGGAAGAAGGGTTGCAAGCATGGACAATGTTGTCGTCTTTCCCGCTCCATTCGGTCCTAAGAGTCCGAATATCTCTCCCTCTTTTATGCTGAGGTTTATTTTATTCACTGCTATAAGCCTGTCAAATCTCTTTGTAAGGTTGTGCGTCTCTATTACTTTCATAGGTTATCATCCAGCACGATTGCTTTTTCTATTTATATAAGCTTTACTCGGCATTCAGCCACCTTCTTGACGCAAGAATACCAAGAAACATGAAAATTGCACAGAATATAAGAAGATACAAAGGATAAAACCAGTTAGGCGTTCCGCCAAAGAGAACCTCTCTTCCAAAAAGCGCAGCATAGCTTATTGGGTTGAAAGCGCTTATAACTTGCATCCATTGCGGGAAAAGTGTAGCAGGGAAAAGCGCCTGGCTTGAAAACATCAATGGAAGATTTATGAGATTTGATACAACACCTGGTGTCTGCCAGTCATTGGATCTCATTGTTATTATCGAATATATTGAAGCCATACCAGTTCCTAATAGGAACAAGCAGAGAATCCAGACAAATACATAAAGCACGTTTGTGTTGAAAACCACTCCAAAAAAAATGCTCACAAAGCACATTATCGGTATTTGAATTAACCCACGCGTTGCAGCGCCAGTTATCTTTCCCAAGAAAACAGACTCCTTTGGCGCCTTTGTGACGAGTATCCTCTTAAGGAATCCAAATCTCTTGTCCTGTATCATGCTCATAGAACTGAACATTCCTATCATTATCATGCCTGTAGCCAGCTCTCCTGGAAGAAGGAACTGTATGTAATTTGTCGTGTGGAAGATCGTACTTAGGAAACTGCTAGGCAGATTAGCCAGACTGTTCCCAAAGAAAATGAGCCACATTAATGGTTGTATAATCATTATTAGGACAACCATCTTGTTCCTATAAGTCTTCTTTACCTCTCGCATGAACAGCGCAAATGTCTCTCTTATCATTGCCTCGCCCTCCTAATCT
>JASHUQ010000115.1 GCA_030039935.1 Microcaldota archaeon | reverse complement strand
AGAGTTCGTCGATCCTTTTCTCGCATTCGGGAAGCTTTGCCTCCATCTTTGCAATCTTTTCCTTCAGTTCTCCAAGCTTTGCGATCTTCGCCTTCGCATCCGTTCCATTTTTCTTTGCCTCGGATACCTCTATGCTCTCCCTGTTTCTCTCTGTTTGAAGACTCTGAAGCCTTGTCTTCAGCTCCCTCCATTCCTCATCTAGCTTTATAAGTTCATCTATCGGATAATCGCTCTTCCTCCTTTTCAGCGACCCCTTTATCTCTTTTATATGATCCCTTACATACTTTGTAGTAATCATAAGAACATCTATAAGTAGAAATTAACGCTTAAAAGCTTAGTAGTTTCCCTCTCCAACAATCGCGGAGATTCCCCCATGAAGACTGTAGACATCTATCCCAAACTCTTCAATAAGATGTTGTGCAAGAAATAGTGAGGTGTTTCCATGTGGGCATACAAGAACATTGTTCGATAGTTTCTCTGCAAGATCCCTGTCTGCATAGTAAATGTCATTCGGATTCATTATTTCGAACTTCTCCTTGTCTATCTCAAGAGCCTCTGTCATGTCTATCCTTGGCATGTCCCCAAGCCAGACGAACTTTGAGTTCTTCTGGTTTACTATCCTTCTTGCCTCTTCAATGCCAACCTCTTCCTCTTTGCCAGCCATGCTCTCTATCTATACATGTTCTCAGGCTCGCTCTTGAACCTCTTTATCCTGTCAGAAAGCTCTTTCGGAATAGCAGGTTTTATCTCTGCTAGTGCAGCGACAAAATCCTCCTTTGTAACCTCCTCTTTTTCCTTTGTAACCATTGTTGCCTTTCCAGACTTTGTCATTAGCTCGCTGTCAACGTTCTTCATAATCCTTCTTATCGCGTTCATTCCCGCTTCTCTGCATACGTTCTCTATCTCTGCACCAGTGTAATTCTCTGCCAGCTTTGCAAGCTCTTCAAGGCTTACATTCTTTGCAATCGGCATTCTTTTTGTATGCACCTTCAGGATCGCAAGCCTCATTGTCTCATCTGGCATAGGAATCTCTATTATCTTGTCGAATCTCCCCGGCCTGAGCAAAGCCGGATCAACCATGTCTGGCCTGTTTGTTGCGGCAAGAACTACAACGCTCTTCATTTCCTGAAGTCCATCCATTTCAGTAAGAAGAGTGTCCACAACCCTCTCTGTAACAAAAGAATCTCCTCTTGATCCGTCTCTCACCGTTGCTATGCTGTCTATTTCATCTATGAATATAATGCATGGGGCGGCCTGTTTTGCTTTTCTGAAAACCTCCCTTGTCGCCTTTTCGCTTTCTCCTACAAACTTGCTCAACAGCTCTGGTCCTTTTATTGATATGAAGTTGCTTTCTCGTTCTGTTGCCACAGCCTTTGCAAGCATTGTCTTTCCTGTTCCTGGCGCTCCGACAAGCAGTATTCCCTTTACTGGTCTTATTCCCATCTTTTCAAAAGCCTCGGGATTCTTTATTGGCATCTCAACAGCCTCTTTGAGCTGCGCCTTTACGCTTTCCAGTCCTCCAACATCATCCCAATGAATGTTTGGACGTTCTACAAACACCTCTCTCAAAGCGCTGGGCTGTATGCTGTTGTATGCGTTGAGGAAATCGCTTCTTGAAACATTCAGGCTGATAAGAAGCTCGTTTGGTATGCTCTTCTTGTCTATTATAGTTGGAAGTATTCCCCTTAATGCGCACATTGCAGACTCTCTCGCCAATGCTGTAAGATCAGCTCCAGTGTATCCATGAGTAAGATCTGCAAGCTCCTCAAGATTCACATCTTTTGAAAGCGGCATGTTCCTTGTATGTATTTGAAGGATCTCTTTCCTTGCATTCCTGTCTGGCACTCCAATCTCTATCTCCCTGTCGAATCTCCCCGGCCTTCTTAGCGCCTGGTCTATAGCATTTGGACGGTTTGTCGCTCCTATTACTATTACCTGACCACGAGATCCCATTCCGTCAAGAAGTGCGAGAAGCTGAGACACCATTCTTCTTTCAACCTCGTTTGTAGCCTCTTCCCTCTTTGGAGCAATCGCGTCTATCTCATCCATGAATATTATTGTTGGCGCCTTTTCCTTTGCCTCATTGAATATCTCCCTAAGCTTCTCCTCGCTTTCTCCTACAAACTTGCTGACAAGCTCTGGTCCAGATATGTCTATGAAATGTGCATCGCTCTCGTTTGCAACAGCCTTTGCAAGAAGCGTCTTTCCAGTTCCAGGGCTTCCATAAAGAAGAACCCCTTTAGGAGGCTCAATTCCCAGTCTTTCAAAAAGCTCAGGATACCTTATTGGAAGCTCCACCATCTCCCTTATTTTCTGTATCTCTGTCTTCAATCCGCCTATATCCTCATAGTGCACATCTCCTATCCTTACCATTGATTCAGAGATAGGCTCTGTCTTCACCACAACCTCTGTATTCCTTGTAACCATTACAGCTCCATGCGGTGCAACCTGCGCAACAACGAAATTGAAAACATAGCCAAACATAGGAATTGGAACAACATCC
>JASHUQ010000114.1 GCA_030039935.1 Microcaldota archaeon | reverse complement strand
GGCATGAAGAACAGGAACCTTGTTGCAACGACAAAAAGGATGAAGATGGCAATCCCTATAACGTAGTAAAGGTAATTTCCGGAAAATGCCAGCGCTGTCAAGGCAACCCCGATCCCATGCTTTACCGCATAGTTGGCATTCCCTGTAGAGAATATTTCGCTTGTTACAAGGTAGAAAAGTCCTATAGACCAAGATAGTACGGATTGCTCAACAACCCTTGGCATGCATGCCGGTACATATAGCTTTCTCAGCCTATCGATGAACTTCAATTTGTACAGGCTGGCTACCTCGACAAGCTCCTTTGGGAGCGCAGTTATAGATTCATATACGCCGAATGCGATGTTCCATAGCATGCTTGTTACTATGAGGATTATTACAGCCGCATTTATCCCAATGTATCCAGGAAGCAATGCAACAACAATGTAGATGACAAATGGGAAGAAGGCGAGTATGGGGAGGGTTTGCAGGACATCCAGAATTGGTATTATTATCTTGCCTGCGCTCTTTGACCTCGCGGCCCAGATGCCTATCGCAAGGGCCAGGATTATCGAGAAGAATAGGGCTATGAACATCCTCGCCCAAGAGAAAGTTATGTCTATAACTATTGATGCAAGGAATGCAAGTAAGCCAACCATAGTAAGGAATGCCAAGGAATAGTTTTATAGCTTTGTCATCAGGTTGTATAATTTACCTTGAATATCTTTGTGTCGTTGTTTGCAAAGACAAGGCTCAACGTCGCCCCGCTCTGGTTATTATAAGGACAAAATGTTGTCCCGCATAGGTACGTGAGCTTGAAGAAATTCGACTCGGCCATCTTTGCACCCATAACCGCCCCGCCGCCTATCTTTCCATCATCTACATACATTGCAAATGTGAGGTTCTGCGCGTTTGTCATATTTGAGGTTATCGATGTGTAGGCTCCGCTTGTCTGGTTTACAATCATAATGCCTTTGATTGGTGCGACTCCGTTCTGGCCAGGCTGCCCAAGATATGCAGAGAATGTTGTGGAGTTGTTGCTTGACGCCGAGGCAACAAGATCGACGCTGTATGAGCTGGAATTGAACAGGTAGTATGTTGCGTTTGCTGATTTCTGTATATTCAATGTTGTCATTTCATCATATCCGTATTGCGATGAATTGGTTATATTGCCCTCTTCTGCAATCCCGCCAAGCTCGTCGTACCAGAAATATCTAGAAACGATGTAGTCTGGAGAGTTGAAGGTGTAGAGATAATCAAGGCTGTTGTTTGTTGTAAAAAGGAATCTTGAGAAGTTATACACCCTATTGACTATCTGGCCGGCAACGCTGTCGGTAAAGCTCTGCCTGTCTCCCCAGCCCTCTATTACGCTTCCATCAGGCCAAACAGCAAGGAATGTTGAATTTGTGGGCGTGTTTGTCCTTATCCATGTCATCGCATTGAGGAACAACGGATTTATGTCGTCGGCCTGGCCGCTGCTAAGAGATTGTGTATACGTCTGTGTGAAATTCCTTGCTATCAACAGGCAGAAAAGCCCGACAAAGATAAGGAATATGAAGAGCCGCTGCCTCTCCTTTCCCTTGTGAACTGCCATTACATATATCAAAGATATAAGCACAAACAGGAAGATCGAGTAGATGTTGAGCCATGTTCCCACAATGTGCGCAAGCGATGCTATTGCATAAAAAATGATGAAGAAGAACACAACAAGCGCGATAAGGTGCACAGAGCTCATTTTCCTGTATGCAAGAGAGACTATTATGTAGATGAAGTAGGCCGAGAATATTGCCAAAGGAACAGATACAAGGGAATTATACCTTATTGCACTGTATTGGAGATAAGAGGTTACAATAAGATAGGCAAAAAGCGCGATAAAGGCGATGTTTGCGTGCATAGTGTGCGCCCCCTTCCCCTCCCTTCCTTTCAAGTACGCCCTGTAGAAAAGGAACATGATAAGGCCGAGAGGCCCTAGTATTATCTGCCAGCTGAAGCTCGACCATATGAAAGAGAATGTTGGCCTTTGCAATTCCTGTATTGTTGTTTCGAGCGATCCTGTGCCTATTGCTGTGCCTGCAAGGGATGAAATGTAATTATGAAATGCTACAAGAATCACCAATGAGAGAACAAGCACGACAAGAACAGAAAAGGCAAGCCTGCTCTTCCATGTTTCCGTTACCTTTGAGAACATCCTGCTTACCGCATTGCCCTTCTTTATGATGAATAAAGTAAGAATAGATCCAAGGAACAAGGGAATCCAGAAAACGAAGAAGCCAGGGCTTCCCAGTGGCGGCTCATACCTGAGCAATGATGTAGCAACAAGTATCTGTTCTGCTATGTAGCAAAACAGAAGAGCCAGAGAAAGCACAATGCAGTTGTAGAGCATCTTCTCATTCGCCTTGATGAATGAATAGATTAGAAGAATAAGCAGGGCAAATATGTAGACAACTTCGCCGAATATTCCTCCTCCCCAGACGAAAAGCGCAATGCTCAGGGAAAGCCCGCTCACGAAAGCGAACATGTATCTGTAATTATTGCGCTTTGTGCTTGCGCTCTTTATGAAGAACAGGATCGCTATTATTACAAAGATTGTTGCAAACCCATCTCCCCTGTAAACCAATGCAGATGTTCTTGCAATATCGCCGCTAGATATGCTTACAAAGAACATTGCCAGCAATCCAAGCATGTTGTTCTTTGCAAGGTGCCTTACAAGGAAATATGCGCCTATTGCATCAAGCACTCCGAAAAGCAGTGGAATGTATCTCATTGTTGTGTAAACGCTTACACTGAAGTATTGGAGAATCGCATATGGAACAAGTGTTACATAGTAAAGCCCAGATGGTTCTGTTATCGCGTTGTGTGATGGAAACCCAGAAAGGCTGGAGTTTGCAGGAACAATGTAATGGTTTGCTATCGCCTGAAGAACAACAGAATAGTGGAAGAAGCCGTCTGGCTCGAAGAATCCCTGGAACTGCAGCATTCCGGATCTTAGGTAAACGTTGAGTATTATTATGATCAGCATTATCGGCACAATTACATATATCTTGTTGAGGTAATCTGCGGTTTTGTCATGCCTGATGTTGCTTGCTTCGTGGTCTCTTCCATGCGGCGCTCCTGAAATTTCATTGGAATAATGCTCCTTTTCCTTCATCTGCTTGAGCCTTTCCAGCTTTTTCCTGAGTTCTTCAGCTGAGTCATCGTCCATCATATATCACAGGTATAATTAGTATAAACAACGTTTGCAAACAAAAGTCTAAAAACCTACTATGTCCTTTTATACCATGTTTGCATTTCAGACTGTAGATAGCTGTTGCAATTGTGTGTTTTCATAGGTATGTAAATGGAGTTGAAATTTCTTTACATAATAGCTCTTCTGGTCTTCCTATTAGCAATGCCAGTATCACATGCTGGCTTAGCCATAGACAACAGCAATTCGGTAAGGGTGGCAACCTCAACAACAGCAAACATATTCTTCTCGACGACAAACTCTCCCGATGTTATAATCATAATGGCAGGGGAGGGCGGGTCAGGCTCGGGAACTTTCAATATAATAGATTCAGACCATCTTAATTGGATTGAGGCAAACTCAATAGTATCATCAGAAGACGCCGGAGAGGCGCTTTTCTACGCGGTAGCGAACAGCGCGCTCAGCAATGACAAGATAACCTATACTTTCTCGGCTTCGGAAAACCTGAACCTAATTATGTGGGGCGTGACCGGAGCAAATACGGTTAGCGTGCTTGATGGAAATGTTATATTCGACCCGTTCAATGCGGTGACTACAGCAAATATTGTAATATCAACAATGAATATGAACGACATTGTTCTGACCGGTGGGCTTGCCGGAGGATCCCCAACATTCAATGCACCTGTAGGCTGGACAAGCCTAGCAACACAGACAGGAGGTCCATCGCAATCAGTTGCATACAATATAATATCCAGCACTTTGTCGAGCAAGACACTAACATGGACAACAAGCACAGCCGCATTTGACCTTGGTTGGGCTGCAGCCGTGATGTCCAACGTAATCTACAATGCACCAACAATTAACACTGTCACGCTATCAAACTCTATACTTAGTGTAGGACAAGGAGAGACAGTAAGCGCTAATGTGATAACAGGAAGCGGCGCGCTGTCAACATACACATATAATGTATTCAATTCTATAAACGGGTTCGATTTTCTTCAAGTGAATACAAATTCTTTGCCGAACAATGCGTTTTCATTTGTTACAAACTCCATATGGCCTCCAGGAGTGTATAATGTGGTTGTTACAGTGAACGACGTAAACAACTATCAAAGCACAATGAGCAACACATTCACATTAAATCCGGCACTATTCGTAACCTTTAACACCTTTGGCTCCGGATCGTCAAGCCCATTCACACAAAACCTTTTGCAGACAACAGGCTACAACAGCTTCATTTTTGCATTCGGAGATGAGGGATCAAGCACGTCGAGCTCTGGAATACCTAGCATAGGAGCAACATTCAACATGACAGGACAAACATCTGGAACTAGCTCATACACTGTGACAGGAGAACACTATGCGCAAGCAAATCGTACAGTTATAGGCTACAATTCTGTAAATCAAAAGCAGCGCTCTGGCAACGTTGTTATATCTTGGACTGGCACTGAAGGCGGGTTTGGGGGCGGAGTAATAGACGGCTTGGCTACAACCGAAAACGTTGCCTTGGCTGCAAACGTAGCCTTCAGTAGCGTGAATATAGGCAAATCATTAGGCTTGACATACAATGTGCCATCTTACGGCACTGTTTTCCTTTTCTTTGCTTCTGGATCTACTGTGTTTTCCGCAAATAGCCCATCTTTGCCATCTGGATGCACAGTGCAACAGGTTACCACAGAAAGCACCGAAGCAGAGGCGGAAATAGCAAACTGCACACAAGCATCTGGATTATATACTATCACGCTTTCAGCATCCTCGGGCGGCGCTCTTTCTGCAGCAGCCTATGTATTTAATACACTGGCATTTACAAACTGGGAGGTATCAAACCAATCTATAGACTCTCTGCAACATCAAACACTAACGGCAAACTGGGTGAATGGCGCTTCACCCTATACTGTAAATGTGCAAGTATTCAATTCTGTAGGCTCTATTGTATACAACAGCCTTTTAAGCACATCCCAGACGTCTAACGTTTTCTCGTTCCAGATTACAAATGCAATGGGAACCGGGACCTTCACAGCCAACATAGCAATTACAGACAACAACTTGGTAAATATAATAGACTCGCTTACATTTACTGTCAATTCAGCACTAACTGCGGGGAACCCCACGCCATCGAATCCGACTATAGATTCAGGACAATCAATAACGCTCACAGCAAATCCTTCAGGAGGAACTCCCTCACTGTCATACCAGTGGTATTCTAGTAAAGGATCAACTTGCAGCTCATCGAACACTGTAGTCTCATCCGGAACATCTTCTACAGTAACGAATTCTCCTACATCTAACACACTTTTCTGCTACACAGTAACAGACTCTGCAAACACCCCAGAAACACAAACATCAGGTAATACCATTGTTAGCGTCAATCCCGCTTTAGGCACGCCATCAATAACACCAATTAGCAACACGCTTGACAAAGGACAATCTATTGTGTTCAATTCTGTATGGTCTGGCGGAACATCGCCGTACACGGCAAACCTATACCTATCTTATGGAAACACATGCAGCAGCTCGAACTCCTTGGTCCAAAGCTCATCAGGAATAAACTCTGGTTCTGTAACGTTTTCATCAAATACACCGAATGCAAATGCGCTTTACTGCATTTATATAACAGACAATGCATTTGCACAAGTAACTGTAAATTCATTAACCGCAAACATAATTGTAAACCCAACATTCAGCGCAGGAAACCCGTCAACGCCAAACGCGATAATAGATTCTGGCCAAATCGCAACGCTAACAGCAAATCCTTCAGGAGGAACACAATCATATTCATATCAATGGTATTCTAGTACTGGAACTACATGTAGTTCATCCAACACTGTAGTCTCATCCGGAACATCTTCTACAGTAACAAACTCTCCTACATCTAATACCTTATTCTGCTACACAGTAACAGACAGTGCAAACACCCCACAAACATTAACCTCTGGTAATGTTCTTATTGTTGTGCACAGCGCACTGAGTGCAGGAAACCCGTCAACGCCAAACTCGATAATAGATTCTGGCCAAACAGCAACACTCACAGCAAACCCAAGTGGAGGAACACAATCCTATTCATACCAATGGTATTCTAGTACTGGAACTACATGCGGCTCATCCAACACTGTAGTCTCATCCGGAACATCTTCTACAGTGACAAACTCTCCTACATCTAATACCTTATTCTGCTACACAGTAACAGACAGTGCAAACACCCCAGAAACATTAACATCAGGTAATGTTCTGATAGTCGTGCACAGCGCACTAAGTGCAGGCAATCCATCAACAAATAATGAGATCATAGACTTAGGCCAAACCGCAACACTCACTGCAAGTCCTTCAGGAGGAACAACACCATATTCCTATCAATGGTATTCTAGTACTGGAACTACATGCGGCTCATCGAACACTGTTGTTTCAAGCGGAACAACCCAGACAATAACAAACTCCCCAACATCAAACACATTATTCTGCTACACAGTAACAGACAGTGCAAACACCGCAGAAACACAAACCTCTGGTAATGTTCTTATTGTTGT
>JASHUQ010000113.1 GCA_030039935.1 Microcaldota archaeon | reverse complement strand
TTGTAGCTCAACCCCGTAGCAATTCCATTATTTCCATTACCTGAAAAGTCGCTCGCATAATTGAGCTGTCCATTTGAATTGCCGATAAGCGGAAGCCATTCCCAAAGGCTCGAATTTGTTATCGGAGGCCCGTCTATTCCCTTGCTATAGATTTCAGAGACCTGGCCAGGAGACAATTGTGTATTGTATACCTGCAGGTTTGCAAGATAGCCGCTGAACTGGCTTAACCCCGAAACAGAGCCCTGCCCAAGCGTGAAAGGTGCAAATGTGTAAGCTCCGCCAATAATATTTGTTGTATATCCTGGCTCTTGGTTTGCATAGAATGTTGCTTTGCCGTTTGCTAAAACTATTGCAATGAAATTCCACGAATTCCCGTTTATGCCATAGCCGTGGTATTTGTTTGTCCCGTCTATGCTGAGCTCCACATCTCCAGAGCCTGGCAAAGCGCCAAGTCCGCCCCCTCCATTAAGGTATACATTGACATTTTGGTTGCTGCTGCCGTTTAGCAAAATGTAGCCATTGCTTCCAGTCATCTGCGTCGTGCTTGACCCATACACCCAGAAAGATATGGTTAAATAGCTGGTTGTAAGCCCTGTTCTGACAATAACGTTGCCGGCTCCATTAAAGTACGGGACAACATCATCAAGAAGCGAGAACGAGAAGATTCCTGAGCCAGAGCTCGTAGGCCCTGAGTTCTGCATGTTGTCGAGATAGGAAGGGGAAAGCTCAGATGGATAGTAATAAACATTGTTGTTCTGCATTGACTCCTGCAATTCTGATAGGTCAAGGACCGACAGGCCAGATCCATCAAGGAGTATCGATGTTCCGTTGTTTATTGACAAGAGTGCGGCAGCGCTGAAAGAGAGATAGGGCTTCAACGGAGTTGTTGAGTTTATTGTGTTGGCTACAAGGCCCCCCATGCCGCATATGTTTTGGGTTATATCCTGCGCGTTCTTTGTCACAAGTATGTAGTTGTTGTTCTTGTATTGCGCTGGTATAGTAGCACAAGTGGGCGTTCCTGTTATGTTTAGCGCTATCCCATAAGCAAAAAGATACGGACTTTCGCTGCCAGAGTTGGCAAGCGTGTTGCCTATAAGAACCGCGGATGGATAAACGCTAGTTGTCCTTATCTGCCTCTGCGAGAGCGTTGTTGCCCCAGATACATCTTCTGTTCCATTAAGCGATGCGTTAGCCCTCACAATTATCGGGTAGTTTATGGTTCCGAGGCTCGAGTTTATGTTTATGAGTGCTGTGAGCGTTGCGTTAACGTAGAAAGGCTGTGCCTGATACACGGTTATCGTCGCATTGCTTACACTGAGGTTCGCGCCCTGTGACAATGCCTGGCTCTTTATGCTGCTTATGAAATTTTTCAAAGTTGCTCCATTCATATATGAAATAACATTTGCACCGTATATTGTGCCGTTGTACATTGCGCTTTCAAGAGCATAAGCGGTGTTGTTTATGAAATGGTAACTCCTAAGCGATGAATTCACATTATAAACATCTAGGGAATGTATCGAAGAGGAGAGGCTTGTCTGCAGGAAGCTCTTTGCTCCGCTGTTTACGCTGCTCAGAAGGAGCTGGGGCCCTATGGCGGATGAAGAGGATGATGTTATGTTCTCATAGGCTATGTTCAATTCAACGTACGCTATTATCTCGCTCAGCATAAGAAGAAAGAGCACTATAGTAGTAAGAGTAAGCAGGACTCCCTTAACATTCCTTTTTTTTGTTTTTGTCAACGCCACACCACGATGCTTACGTTATAGAAAGACTGGCCGTTCTGCATTGTACCTATTGCCAATGGCACAGACGCCTTGCTAACCTGGAACGATGTATTGATAGAGCTCGGGGTGAAATTCGTGCTTGTGTATGAGATATTATAAGGATAGCCGATGTTTGCATGCCCGCTATAGTCGTTAGAATCGCCGAGAAGCGGCCAGTATCCTATGAGCGAAACAGTGCCGCTTTCTATAGGAATGTAGCCAAACCCATCTGAATACTCTTGGTATGCCTGGGAGGAATTCAGCGTCCCTTTGAAAAACTGGACGTTTGTTATCAGTCCATTGTATGCTGTGCTGAAAGTTACAGGGTTCACCCCAATAGAAAATGCGGGCTTTGCAAGGCTAGGCTCTGCTGATGAAAGCAGGCACTGCTTTGCCAGAGCCCCATTTATGTATATTGATATGCTGTTGTAGTTGCTCACAGATACAACTACATTGTACCAAGAGCCAGAATTTATTGTATTAGAGTTTGTCGCGCATTTCTGTGTTCCCTCGTCCCATTCAAAATACGATGGAACTCCTGCGCTGGGCCTTACATACGCTCCTCCGTAGTCTGTGCCCTGCCCGCTTCCTATTCCGTAATTGTTTGACGCGCTGTATATGTCAGCTACCGGCCCTCCAACATTCGGGTTTACCCACATGCTTATGCTGAAATTCTGTTTCGGGTTCTGCGAATTTATCGCGTATATGGCTGAGTTGCCTGTAAAGCTTCCAACATTCAGCGATTGAGCGTATGTATTGTTTATGAACATTGCTATCTGGCTTGTTCCATACGACTGATTGAGAAGCATGTTTGCGCAGCCCCCCTCATTGTTCAGGTACATGCTTGCTATCGCCTGCAGCAGGCTTTCTCCAGGGTTTCCTTTGCATGTTCCAAATGCGTACACGGTATTGCCTGAAGCAAAGTATGCGTTTCCATATCCAAGAGAAATGCCTCCATACTTTAGTGGAAAAGACCCATGCACAGATACATTCCACAGCTTCTTTCCTGAGCTTATGTTAAAGGCTATGAACTGGCTTGTGTTTGCAAGCTCGTACACTGTTGTAGGTGTGATAGCCGGAGTTACGTTGGTTGTGGTGACCGGCATTGTGTAGTTCTGCAGAACGCACTTGCACGAAGGGACTATCCTCGATGTTGTGTTGTAAACTGTTGTGAATATTCCTTGATTGTTTCCAGCGAGGTTCCCTGTGGAGTTGTAGAAAACACCGAGGTTTATGTTATTTTTCTGGTCTCCTACGCTATAAAGCGGTTTTCCCCCGGTTGTGTATGCGATTACCCCTCCCCCGTTAATTACAAATATATCATTGCCTATAACAATAGGGGAGGATGTATAATACGCGTTGAGCGCCCTGCTCCAGGTGCGCACAAGAGAACCTCCTACAATGCTGTAAGCCTCAATGTAGTTCTGCTGTGTTGTAGAAGACCCTGTTACAAAGAATTCATCATCTCCAAAAGCGGGCGTGGTTACATAATTTGCGGTTATTGTATAGAGAGCCACACTGTTTGAAAGGCTTGTGAACACGAGCGTGTTTCCAGATGGATAGACGGCAAGATTGTCCTCTACAGCAATGGGTCCTGTTGCATCATGGCCGTTCAAGCCAGAATAATCATAGTATATTTTCTGGTCTGCTATATAAGGATAGAGAACATTCCCGGGATAGGAGTTTGAGCTCACCACGTTTCCTGTTGTGGCATTAAGCACGAAAAGCTGCTTTCCCGAAGCAAACGCAATTTCTCCATTGCCAACAGATATAGGCGAGCTTATCGCATTCTGTGTATTGAACTGGAATAGGAGCATGGGAAGAAGCGGTCCGACATTGGAAGAGGATTGGAGCTGCTCGTTTTCGCCGTACCACGGCCAGAAGCTTCCTCCGCTCGAGCTTCCATTAGATGCTGCAAGCGCGTACTGCGATCCCTGCGCCGCCTGTGCAAGGCTTGTGTCCAAAAGCGCCTGCTCCACGCTCGCCGCCTGAGCAGCTGTGGACTGGTATCCTATGGGCTGGAGGAAGAAGGCGTAAACAAGAATTGATATGCCTGCACCGGCTACGATAAGCGAGAATATCGCATCTATAGTGAATATGAATCCCTTGATTTTCATTTATGCACCATGATCATTCAACACTTGTTTTGCTTGAACTCCATATGTAAACAGCTACTCTTGCTGGAACACCATTTATGAATGCTCCTTCATCTGTAGTTACTATTGTAACAGCCCCGTTTTGAAGGGGGTTCTTCCCTATGGTTATATTGTACGCGCTGGTATCTATCGCAATATAGTAATTGTAGGATGCGCCGAGCGCCTCCTCAGATTGGGTATAGTTGTACGCTGCCATTGATTGCAGCGAATATATCTTTGCTATTGACAGTTCTGTAGATCCTTCTGATACAGATAGCCCGGCAGACACTCCGATCCATGTGCTTGGGTTTGTGGTGTTCACTATGCTCTGCCAGTTGGAGGGATATCCCGGAGTTAGTATATTTCGCGCAACTATCTGCGCTTGCGTCTGCATTATGAAGTTCGCGTTGCCATATGAAAGCGAAAGATTTGTGTTGACATTCAGCCATGTATACGCAAGTATTGTGAGCGCAACCGAGAAAATAACTATTGCGAAAACAATGTCAAGGCTCCAGAACTGCGCTTTTAAAGAATATTTTTTTTGCATTCAATCACCCTATTGATACATTCAGCGACTCTACAATTGGAACACCCTGTGTGTACAATTGCTCAAGCTGGGCATGCGACAGCGATGAGTTGTATACCTGCACATCTTCTATAGAGCCATTGAAATAGTGGCCATTGCTCATAACTCCAGAATACCCTATTCCGCTTACTCCCTCTCCATATCCGCTAAGGCATCCTATATGGCGAGTTGGAGCAGACCCAACAGAAACCCCATTCAAATAGCTTGTTGCATTGCCGTTTATTACCTCTATTGTCAGCAATATCCATCTTCCCTTGTAAGAACCCGCAACGCTCCAGTAGTTTCCAGCGCCGCTGGTTCCAATTCCATAAGTAATAGAACTGTCGTTGTAAAGAATGTAGCTGTACCCGTTTCCAGATGAAAGAGCAGGGAAGTCGAGAACATATCCCTTTGTGATCGGCATTCCAGAATCGTATGCCCATGCTGTTATAGTGAGGTTGCACATTGTCCCAGATGAAAACGGCTTGTCGAAGCTGTGAAGAGTTACAAAGCTGTCTTGCCCATTGAATATCGGGACAGAGGAAGACAGAAGCGCAACGCTTGTGGAGTTTTTGTTGCTCTGGGTGTAAAAAGCTGACGACTTGAGCGATGCCGTTATGTTGATGTTCTGCAAATTCTGGTAGCTTATGGAAACAGCATTGGAACTCACATTGCTGTTTGCATAGTTCTCGGCTGTACCAAACAGCGGATACCAAAGCAAAAGGTTGGAGTTAGACACTGGAGATCCAGATATTCCCTGTTTGTATATGGAGCTGAGCTGCGATGCTGAAAGCGCGCTTCCGTAAAGCTGAAAATTGGATATATTTCCTGCAAAGTAGTCTCCATTGTAGCCCTTTTGCCCTATTGCCAGCTTGTTAAAAGTGTATGGCGGCCCTGTATAAAGCGTTCCCGGATATAGAGTTCCGTTTATGTAGAAATCAGCAGAGACAGAGCTGAAGCCTCCAGGAACAGGGGTTCCATTTACAGTAACAGCTACAAAATTCCACTCGCTGTCGTTTATCGCGTATATGGTGCCGCTGCAGCACTGGAGGGTATCGGAGGCATACTGGGAGCCTGCGCTAAGTGTTATTGCCGGGTCTGCATAGCCAACGCACGTTGGGGAGCACGAGCCCTCGTTGTAGAACTGGAGAATAGTTCCATTGAATCCAGAAGAGTTTATGAAGTCATATGCATCGTATGAATCGTGTATAAGCGCATTTGACACCTTTGTCCAGAATGCAATGGTAAATGCGTTTGTGCTTATCACAGAGTTTGTTGCAAGCATGCTGTTGGCTCCATTGAAATCCGCAACCTCGAAGTTTGTGGAATTGCTTAGTGGCTCATATGTGATATTGTTCGCTGTCCCGTTTACATTGCCTCCGGCAAAGCCCACAACCATGCTGCCCCTCTGGTTGCTTATCTGCCACCATCTAACAAGGCTGCCAAGGGTTGAAAGGTTGCCGTTGAACACGCTGGAATACACGTTCAGCTTGCCCCCGGAAAATGCGTTTGATTGTATCAGAGTGCTTGCGCTTCCATCATTATATGTAAGCAATGTGGTTGAATTGCTCCCGTCTATAAGGTTGTTGCCAGCCCAGAATGTAACTGGAACCCCGTATTCTGGAGATCCGCTGTTGGCAAGAACCTTTGTGGTTATTGCGGCAACTGGGGAGAAAACAACATTGTTCGCTGTTCCATCAGACCCGTATCCGCTGTAGTCGTTGGCGTTTCCATTAAGCGGCCAATATCCTGTAAGATATGCTGTGAAGTTCGCTGGAGGAGAGGATGTGCCGGAATTGTAAAGCAGTGATATCTGGTTTGAAGAAAGCGATGTGCTGTATGTCTGTATGTCAGCAATAATACCATGAAGATATGCGCCAGAGCTCGGCACCCCTCCTATGAATATTGCGTTGGAGTTTTTCATTGTCAATGTTTTTGTTGAGGTAGCAACAGCATACCCATTTAGGTATATTGTGCCTATCCCAGATACGCTGTTGTACGTTCCTGCAACATTGTACCAGCCTCCTGTTGCAAGCTCTGCAGTTGATGCAACAGAATCCTCTGTTGCACAGCCAGAATTGCACACAACAAAGTCTATCCTTCCTGTTCCATCTGTTGTAAGCGCATATGCTGTGGTTGTGCCATTCCATCCTTCCACTATCGGATTTACACTCGAAAGAGATGACAGGTAGACCCATGCACTTACTGTAACGCTGGATCCGGTTTTAAGAGAGTAACCAGCTGTTATTACGCTGTTCGATCCATTGAATATTGGAGCATATATTCCAGAGCTTTGCACCATTGATACAGAGCCGGACAAAGAGTTCAATGATGGAGGAATTGCATCAATGTATATTATGCCTTTCTGGTTCGATATGTAGACTGTTCCTTTGTAAGCCGGTATCCTATACAATCCTATTCCGTTGGAGCTGGCTATCTGCGTCCCGTTTACTATAAGAGAGCCGGTATCGCTGAACGCCTCTCCAGATACGACCTCTTTTCCAATGCTCACACTGGCAAGCACCACGCCAGTGCTAGATATTGATATGTTGTAAGGGCTTACCCCAATAACGCTTGCAAGCGGGATTGATGCTGAGTAGCCGTTGCCTGCAACGACAGCCTGGTTTATATAACCGGCTACCGTCTGTGCAAGGAGGTCCATAAGAGACGCCTGCTGCTGCGCGAGGGTCTGCGCCCTCTGGTTTGCTATGAGAGCAAATATTATTATGAAAATGACAATTACAAACGAGTAGATTACCATGAATTCGAGGGCTATCTGTGACTTTTTGGAATTTTTGAAGTCGAACAATTTCACCATCGCACCGAATAATAATAAATGGGAAACTATATATATTATACACGAAGCCTTAGCAACAATAAAATATATTTGTTAGAGTAATATAACATGGACGTTTTCTCTTTGAAAGGAAAGATCCCATTTGAGATAATAGAATCTCTTCAAAAGAGAGGAATAGACAGGCTAACCCCTCCGCAGGAATCCGCTGTGAAGAACGGGCTTCTCTCATTCGAGAACATTGTTGTTGCGGCTCCAACAGCATCTGGCAAGACCCTCATTGCAGAGATCGCGTGCGTAAATGCTATTCTTGCAAAGAGGCAAAAAGCGGTATATATAGCTCCTATGCGGGCTCTTGTAACAGAGAAGTTCAACGAGTTCAAGGAGGCTTATCCTTATCTAAAGTGCGCCATGTCAATTGGGGACCTGGACTCGAATGACCAGTGGCTTGCAAACTATGACATAATATTCGTTTCTACAGAGAAGTTCGACAGCCTCATAAGGCACGGAATAGAATGGATGAACAGCATTGGATGCATTATCTTCGATGAGGTGCACATGCTTGGAGATGTTTCAAGAGGGCCGACGCTGGAAATCCTGATGACAAAGCTGGTTTCCTCTTACAAACTACAGGCTATAGCTCTGAGCGCGACAATAGGAAATGCAAGGGACATAGCAAAATGGCTCAATGCAAGGCTTATAGAAAGCGATTACAGGCCAGTAAGGCTAAGCAAGGGCGTGATCTGCAACGGAAAGGTCTACTACAGCGATGATGAAAATGAAATGAAGAGCGTTGCGCTTGATGGAACAAGCTCAATTGGAGAGCTGAGAATTGTTCAAGACACGATTCTTCAAGGAAAGCAGATACTCATTTTCTATTCAACAAGAAGGAATGCAGAATCCGGAGCGCAGAAGATAGCAAAATCCCTTAGTGAAATGCTTACAAAGGGAAAATCAAAGGAGCTCAAGGAGGTAAGCGACAATGTATTGAACGCTCTTGACAGACCGACAGGACAGTGCACAAAACTTGCAGGGCTTATAAAAGATGGAGTTGCATTCCATCATGCGGGGCTTCTTAACGTTCAAAGAAACAGCATAGAAAACGCGTTCAAGAGCAACCTGATAAAGGTTGTTTGTTCGACTACAACTCTTGGTTTCGGTGTCAACCTTCCCGCGCATACTGTTCTTGTAAGGGATACATCGAGATATGACGATAATGGAAGGGAAATGATGGGGGTGAATGAGGTGCTTCAATTGTTCGGAAGGGCGGGAAGGCCAAAGTATGATACTGAGGGAAGGGCGCTTCTTATTGCGGGAAGCCTTGAAAAGGTAAAAGAATTGTATCAAACATACATAATGGCTAAGCCAGAAAACATTGATTCAAGCCTTGGGGTTGTTCCAGTTCTTAGGACTCATATTCTCTCTTTCGTAGCGAGCGATTTTCTCAACAACACAGAATCAATGCGGCAGTTCTTTGCAAAAACTTTTTATGGATACCAGTACAACAACATGAACCACATAAAAAACATAATAGAGGAGGTTACAAAAGATCTAGAAAGATGGGAGATGATAAAAAAAGATGGGCAAACCTTCTCGGCGACAAAGATAGGAAAAAGGGTAAGCGAGCTTTACATAGATCCATTGTCTGCAAAGTGGATGATAGACTCTCTAGACAAGTGCAGGGAAAGCCTTGACATACTCTTCATGGTAGCAAATACGCTGGAAATGAGGCCTTATGTGCGGCATTCCGAGGAATCTGAAGATGCTTTCGCAGCGTACATGCATACTCACAAGAAGCTTATGCTAAGGGAATTCGATGTGATGGATTATGGAAACTATGATCCTGAAGGAGCGTTTGCAACAGCACTAATGCTAAACGACTGGATAGACGAGAAGAAAGAGCCGGACATAGTAGACAAATATGCGTCCACTCCCGGCGCATTGTACACAAAGCTTACAAATTCCGATTGGCTTATCTATTCTGCAATAGAATTATCTAAGATACTGCATCTTTCTGCGCACAATCTGATAGAGACAAGGGTAAGGCTTAGATATGGGATAAAGGAAGAACTATTGGACCTTGTAAGATTGAAAAATATAGGAAGAGTCAGGGCAAGAACGCTCTACATGAACGGAATAAAAAAGGTGTCTGACATAAGAGAGAACAGGCAAAAAGTAACAAGTCTATTGGGAAAAGAAATAGCAGAGAAGGTATTCGAGCAGCTCTAGATCCTTCTCTTTATCTCCTCAAGCTCTTTATACAGGCTATCGAACTTAGCGTCTATCATCTCTGCCAGGTCTTCATGCGTTATGCCTTCGGGTCTTGGCGGAGGTGGCGGAGCACGTGGCCTATGTTCCAACCTCTCATGCGGTGGCATTGGAGGTCTAGGCTCCCTTTCTTCGAAGTCCATTTCCGTTTCACGTCTTTGTCTTTCTTCATAGTTTCTCATTTTTTCACCAATTTCGAGTTTCATATAGTATTATGAAACATAACATATAAATATGTTTCGGCTTTTCTATATTTATCGAAAGGTGTTGTTTTGGAGTCAGATATAGTTCACAGAGCACTCGGCAGCGAGCTTAGGCAGAGGATACTTCTTTCCATAGCAAAAAAAGACAAGTACCTAAGTGAAATTGCTAACGAAATAGGGGTCGCTCCGCAAACCGCGGATTTTCATCTTAGCATGTTATCGGAAATAGGCCTCGTCAGTTACACATTGAAAAATGGGAAAAAGTACTACCATCTAAGGGAAAGGCGCATACTAGAATTCCTGAAGGACGCAAAGCCGCTTCCTCCAGAATTCAGGCCAAAACCGCCCCACGAAATTGTAATCGATGCGTGGAACGACCTTGGAAAAAGATTAGACATAATAGAGAAAAAATTGGATGAAATGGAAAGGAAAATAGACAGGATAAGCAAGAAGAAATAGGAATTAAATAGTTATTGATACAAATAAATCTTGTTCTTATGTTCATAACAGAAACTACAGCGAGAAGAATTCTAAGAGAGGCTGGCGCATCAAGAATAAGCGACGAAGCGGCATTGGAATTCCAGAAATTCATAAACAAAAGCGCATACGACGTTGCGAACAAGGCTGTGCAGCTTGCAAAGCACGCAAAGAGGAAGACTATTGCTCAATCTGACATAAAGCTTGCTGTGCACTGATTATAACGGAACTCCAAAAAGCCTCAATATTATAAGCGTCGCAATAGCTGGGAGTCCGAAAAGTGCTGTTGGTATCATTGTCACCCATGCGATGGGAATTCCCAGATTGAAGAAATAGTCAACTATCGCAAATATTACAAGGCCTAAGATGCTGTTGACCAAAAGCCCGAGAAGGAGCTTGCCAAGCTTGAATACTATGTATACTACAACAAGTATGAGAATTGCGATTATTATTATGCTTAAAGTTCCGCCTCCCAGTATCCCAAGTCCCAATCCAAATGCCATAGTAGAATAAACCTTCTAAAGGCTAAAAAGCTTTGTTATGTATATGTTTCTGAGTCCCAATATACTAATGCTGTAAAGTATCCTATAGCAAATACAAACAAAGAACCTAACGCAGCTACATCTAGAATTTGGTCTCCAGAAATCCCACTAGCAACAGCAAAACCAGCCCCTGCCGTAGCTCCTACGGCTGCTCCTATTCCACCAATTTTAAAAATAATTGTAAAGCTTGGTCTCTGTTCGGAATCTCTAAGCAAACTTGTTTCTTCTCTCCTTTTGAGTTTCAATAAATCAAAGTGCCTTCGTATCAATTTTTTCTGCATGGTTACCTAAAAGTACTTTCCTTTCCAGATATTTATAAGTTTTGAGAAATAAGGCGCTGAAGCCTCAACACAAAGCATAATAATCTACAAAAGAAAAGAAATATGGTGGCGGGTGAGCAGCTTACCGAAAGGAGGAAGCTCCTCCCATACAGAGCGCATAATGGCTTAAGGCCTCATCCGGAACAGAAACGACACCATTAAGGTGTTAAACGCGATGACAATACGAGCGCACCTATATGGATGAAACGCGCCGGGGAAATGTGCAGATGAGTATGCAAGGCGTAATCGCCGCTCAGTCGAATGCTGCATAAAACAGAAGGAGGGCTACGGCCCGCCACTACTATTTTCTTATCACTGTGCGCAGTTTCAGCTCGCTGTATATTTCGCTGATCTCCTCATCTTTGAACCCCGCAGCAGACAATATCGGCTTTATAGCGAACCATTTCGCATATGTTACAGGCATCTTGATAAAGTTTGCAACAACTCCAGCAACTCTCTTGTTGAATTTTTTGAACACGTAAATTCCTGACTTAAGCTCATCTGTAAACAAGTCGCTGCGCCTAAATTTAGTATGCGTTGCGCTTATGCG
>JASHUQ010000112.1 GCA_030039935.1 Microcaldota archaeon | reverse complement strand
CGGGCTCCGCGGGATTTGAACCCGCGACCTATGTCTTAGGAGGACATCGCTCTATCCAAGCTGAGCTAGGAGCCCATTTGCAAGCTACATTCTTTCTATCACTTCTATTCCCAAAATACTGAGCATGAATTTCATTACATTTCTGAATGATGAGACAAGCGCGAGCATGGACTCCCTCTTTTCCTTTGACTGTTCCTTTAGGATAGGCACAGATTCATAGAACTTGCTGAAAAGCGCAGCCAGGTCTATCAGATAGTCGGTTATACTGTTGGGTCTTCCCTCCCTGCACGCCTTCTCAGCCATTTCCTTATACATGGATATCATCTTGACAAGAGAGAAAGAGTCGTCATTCTCGAACGCATCGCTCTGCAATGCATTGTAATCATATTTTGATCCGGATTTTTCCAGTATCCTTGTAGCCCTAGCATAAGTATATTGGCAATACGGTCCGGAATTTCCTTCAAAATTGAGCGCCTTGTCCCATGAGAACACAATGCCTTTCTCTGGTGACATTTTCAGCATCTCGAACTTCACGGCCCCAAGTCCGACCTTATCTGCTATTTTCTCTTTCTCTTCCTTGCTAAGCTCCGCATTGGGCTTTATCGCCTTGTGCGCCCTCTCCCTTGCCTCTCTGAGAAGATCATCAGCAGTATATCCTATCCATGTTCCCTTTCTTCCAGCAAGCGCGCCGCTTTCAAGGCTGACTATCCCGTAGCCTATGTGCCTTATTCCCTCTGCCTTTTCCTTTCCATAGACTAGCCCTATTACAATCTTTACCATAAGTTGTTCAAAGTTCTGCCTTATGTCAGTCAGCGTTATGGCCATGTCCGAGCTCCCGAAATTCATGCTTGATCCAGATGCCCCTGTTGTGAATAGAGATTTCCCATTCGGCTGTTTCTCTATAAACTTGTAGAACTTGAAATTTGTTTCTATAAGACCGAGTTTCCACATAAAGAATGCGATGTCTTTCGCTAGATAAGTGGCAGTCCCATCATTCCTAATCAAAACCTTTGCGTCTTCCCTAAGCCCTTGCAGCTCCTTTGGGGCATCCCTTATATCAGACAGTTCTATTATCACGCAATTGCCATATTTTCCATCCTTTGGCTTCTTTGTTATCCCTTTCTTTTCTAGAATCTCAAGCATCTTCTCTACAAGCATTTGTCTTACAATATCGCCTTCCCATATTACTACATCTTGGTATATTCCATAAGAGAATGCTGTCTTCCTCTCAGCCTCAAGATATCCCTCGCACATCTCCCTTGAAAGCTTTGATTCATAGGTTCCATCCTGTTCCATAAGCGAAAGCACATTCTTGACTTCTGATTTCCTTTCTGGATTTTCTTCAAGAAGCTTGTGCGATGCAACGTAGATTTCCCCAATCGAGTAATCGAACCTCCTCTCCTTTCCTTGTTCTACTCCAAGCTCATTTATGTGCATTGTTCCCCAAAGGGCCTCTGCAGCCTGAGCTCCAAGGTCATCCATGTAGTCCTGTCTCTCTACAGAATAGCCGCATTTTTCATGCATGTTGGCAATAGCGTCTCCAAGAATTGCATTTCTGAGCTGGCCTATGTGCCAGGGATGGACAGGATTGACCCCTACATATTCAACGAGTATCTTCTTTCTGTTTCCAACGCTTGATCCTAGCGATGAGCTCTCTTTTATTATATCGTTTATCACGCTCCGGGAGAAAGAGGCTCTGTCTAGATGAAAGTTTATGTACCCGCTTTCAACAGTTACCTTCTTGACAAACTTTTGTCTTTCAATCTTTTTTACAATGTTGAGCGCTATATCGCTTGGATTTGCCTTCTTTTCTTTTGCTATCTTGAATGCCAAAGAGCAGGATATGTCTCCTATGCTCTTTGAGATTCCTACAGTTGCGCCTACGTTATCTGCACTATAGCCGCACCCGTTTGCTGCCGCTGACAGCGCACCCGAAAGCTCTTCTATAATGCTTGTAATCGAAGGCATGGAATCTACATTATCTTGTCAAATCTTTTCAATACCTTTGGTATTTCGCCAATAACATCTAAAGCGGTTATGTGTAATCCTGATTTCCTGTACAACAAATCCCCTATAATAGAGTGAAGTCGAACAGCGGCAACAGCGCTTGCGAACCTGTCCTCATGCTGGGAGGCATAGCTCGCTATCATGCCGCTAAGAACATCTCCGGTTCCCATTGTTGAAAGCACAGGAGTATTTGCTATGTTTACCTTTAATCTATTCCCATCTGTTATTACAGTCTCGTGCCCTTTCAGCACAATGGTGCATTTGTACCTCTTTGCGAATGCTTTTGCAGCGCTTATTCTTTGATTAATTCCCTTTCCGATCAGGTCTATTCCTGTTAGTGTCCTGAATTCTCCATCGTGCGGTGTGATTATCATGTTTTTGTCTATTATTTTTTTGTTTTTGCTTATCAGCCCTATAACTCCAGCATCTATGACAATCGTGTTATTCGCCTTTGCCTCGTATTTTATTACATTTTGAACGAATTTCTTGTTTGCTTCTGTTGGCTGTATCCCTGGACCAAGGATTACAGTATCGTGCTTGATGGATGGAAGTGCAGCAAGGAAATCGCTTGCCCTTTTTGGAATCTCCTTTAGGACAAATACTGGAGACAGCTTTGACATCATCAGGAAAAGCTCCTTTGGAGCAGCGATTGTTACAAATCCTGACACGCTTCTAAGTGCTGCGAGCGCATTCTCTGCTGCATATGCGGCCATGCTTCCAGCACCGTACCATTCCATGCTGTTTACGACGATCAGAACGCTTCCTCTGGAATACTTGTATGAGTGCATGCCAACAGGCTTTGTAGCGGTTTTTATGTCCTTGTCTGTCGTAAGAGCGCTTTTTGACAACCCTTTTAAGCTTTGCATGCTATAAGATAAGATAGAGATTATTAAAATCCTAACTTCTGGGGGAATTCTGTGAAGGTCTACAAGATAAAGGATAAGTTCGCCATCTACATTCCGTTTGAGGTGATCAAGTCTCTCGGCATAAAAGAGGGAGATGAAATAGACTTCATAAATAATGGGAATTATTTTACATTTGTTAAAAGGACAGCGCAGAAGCCCACAACTTCGAAATCGGCGATACCGCAGGTAAGCCAGAAGGAGGTTTCTGTGCTAATGAAACTAGACACTCTTAGGTATAGCAGCAGGACAAAAGAGAAGGTGAACTCTATACTCAATGATGAAGAGAGGAAAATACTCCAAGAGCTTCAAAAAAAGAAATTCGTCACATCTTTCAAGAAACCAGGAGAGCAGGACTTCAAGTACGGCATTGCAAAATCTGTTTATGATAACTATCTGTTTGGGAAGCGAACAAAGGAGATTATACTGCAAATGCAGGCAAATCAGGCACAGTCAATCCAGCCGGTGCAGGTTCCAAAGATAAAGGTGCAGGAGCAGCAGCAACAGGTTCAGGTGCAAAAGAAATGGGAGAAGAGGCTCATGAGCGAAAGCGATTCCTATGTCGGGCTCTTGGAATCAAAAGGGTATATTGTCCTTCCATCGGAGATTGAGGCGAGCGCTGCCTCATCATCTCTTGAAGAGAGCATAAGGAGAGGAATGGTTGTTGGTGTAAGGGCGTTCAACAAGAGGTTCTACATTGCGACAAAGACATTCATAACACAAAGTATGCCAAAAATAAGCAAGGCTCTCGGAGAAAAGGCGATGTCTGTTCCAGACATGGCAAAAGAGACGGGAATAGACCCTGATGGGGTAAGGGCGATCCTCTACATAATGGCGGATAATGGGGATGTGACAGAGGTAAGGAGAGACGTGTTCAAGGTAGCATGATTGTGCTCTAAAAATGTGTGATTTTATGGAATTGAAAAATAAGCGCGTGATTGTGACTGGCGGAGCGGGATTCATTGGGAGCAATCTTGTCGATAGGCTTGCAAAGGGCAATACAGTTATGGTTATAGATAAGATGCACACTGGGAGCGATGCGAACATATCTGAAGCGATGGAATCCGGCAACGTAAAACTCATGAAAGCGGATGTAACGGAGATACAAAAAAGCGGATTTGATGCGGAGTTCGTCTTCCACCTTGGATTTCCATCATCGAGCCCTATGTACAAGGAAAATCCAATGCTTGTCAGCAGTGCGGTTGCTGGCATGATTGCCGTGCTCGAGTATACAAAATCCCATAATTCACATCTGGTTTTCGCATCAACATCGTCAATGTATGCTGGACAGCCTACTCCACATAGAGAGGATGTCTCTCTTGAAATTCCATTGGACTACTATACAGAAACAAGGATCTATGCAGAGCGGCTCGCCCATCTTTACCATAGGCTTTATGGAATAAACGCTATTGGCATGCGCTTCTTTTCCGTGTATGGAAAGCACGAAAAGGCGAAGGGAGGCTACGCAAACCTCGTATCCCAGTTCTTGTGGGACATGCTCGAGGATAAAAGCCCTGTTATATGGGGCGATGGCAGCCAGAGAAGGGACTTTGTATATGCTGATGATGTTGCAGACGCCTTGATAAAAGCTGCTGGCGTAAACGGCTATGACATATTCAATGTTGGGACAGGAAAGAACTACAGCCTGAACGAGCTTGTGGAAATGCTCAACAAGAAGCTCGGCAAAAACATACAGCCGGAATACAAGAAGATGACAGTAAGCAATTATGTTGCTGAAACGCTCGCATACACAAAGAAGGCGGAGGAAAAGCTGGGATTCAGGGCAAGCATATCCCTTGACAAGGGACTAGACCTTATGATAAATGAGTATGGCTGATTATTCATTCATATGTTTACAAAGTGGCCAGCAACCAGTATTATTAGAGCAAAAGCAGCAACTCCTATGAGAACAAGCTTTGGGTTCACCTTTGGTCCTTTTGATGGGGCATCATAAAAGCTCATGACCCCGGCCTGCGATTGTGGTGTTTGCAAAAGCGACATAAAATCAATTTACTAATATAATACACATTACATGTTTTTAATATTTGCCATATTATATAAATGTGATTTTGATGGCGCAGAAGCAGGAAGAGGATGGCGAGAGCAAAAGATATTATAAAAGGCCTATGAAAGAGGAGGATGATGATCCCCCTGAAGTGGAGATAGAGATAAAGGGCCCAATGACAATGTGGATAACAATACTAGTCATAGGGCTTGTATTCCAGTTTATTGTCGCTCCGACAGCATCCTACGGAAGCCTTTCGAGCACCGGTTCTCTTATCAATTCCATATCAAAATACATTCTTTATCTTCCTGGAGCGATAATCCTTCCATTGATTGTATCCGTATGGGTCGGGGAAAAAATAGGCTCCACAAAAAGGAGGGTTAAACCAGCTTTCACTGCCGGACTATTGAACGCGATATACATTGCGCTTATCTATGCAGTGGCGATTTTCATAATATATCTCTTGATTTATTATGTTGCTCCAAATACATTGCCAACAGGCTTTGGGATAAACACGTTCGCAACCTATCTTATAGCAATTCCACTGGTCATACTCTTGGTTCTTACTCCGTTGTTTGCGTCGCTATCAGCTGCAAGGCATATGTAGCTACTTTGGCTTCGCAGAGCTTACTATCTTTATTACATCCTTGTCTTTCAGCACATATTCTTTTGCTATCCTCATCTTTGTCTTTGCGTCAATTCCATAGAGCATGCTTTTCCCAAGATCTGTATGTATTGCATTTGCAAGGTCCAGGGCTGTCGATCCCTTTTTGACCATTACCGCATCGTGCAGCACATTGCCGAAATGGTCCGTGTATTTGTTCTCATCCTCAACCGGGTAGACAACAATGTTGCCTAGGATTCCGAATGCTATTTTGTTTATTAGTTCCTGTATATTTGTCCCGTTGTCCTTAAGGAAGTCCCGCATGTGCTTCAATGCCTGTTTTCTCTCATCAGATTCGTTCTCGTGCAGCCACTTGAATTCCCTGCTTCCAGGAACATATTCTATCACTCCTATTTTTGCAGCCTTTCGCAGTGCGAGCTCCATAGCCCCAGAGCATGCGACGACTTTATCATCGCCGAATTCTTTCTTGAGCAGTGCAACATTTTCCTTTGAGCCTGCGACATCCGACTTGTTCGCTGCTATGAGCAACGGCTTTGTGATCTTCAGAAGCTCCTTGGAGAATTTCTCTATTTCGCTGTCTGGCCAATTTGGCTTGTTGGTTATAAGGGAGGCAGACTCTGCGGCTTTTTTTATATCATCTTTTGTAACCTTGAAGCTTGTCAGTATCTCGTAAAGCGCATCTACCCCATCGTTTCTCTTTGATATAGTGTTCATGTGTCTTTTTACTATTCCGGAAAGCCACTCGACAATCTCCCTCTTTACCATTTTCACATCATCTACTGGATTCGATCCATCCTTCTTGTTTCCAAGAGAATCTGTTTTCCCGCTCGCATCAACAACAAGAATGAGAGCATCAGCTGCGACAAGGTCGTTGAGGAACTGGTTCCCCATTCCTTTTCCTTCGTGCGCGCCTTCGACAAGGCCCGCCACATCTACTATGTTTACTGGTATCATCCTTGTTCCGTTAACGCAAAGGGAGTTCCTTGCGCGGCATTTTGTGTGAAGCTCATTTTCGACACACTCGTTTGTTGCATAGGTAATTCCTATGTTGGGCTTTATCGTTGTAAACGGATAATCAGCTATTGCAACATCGATAAGGGTAAGCGCAGAGAATATTGTGCTCTTTCCCTTATTCGGCGCACCCACAATTCCTATCAGCATCTAATCACAAAAGTAGAGGTATTATTAAGTTATTAGCGATACTATTTAAATTCATGCAGGGGTAGCAAAGCTTGGTCAAACGCGCCAGGTTCAGGGCCTGGTCCCTTAGGGGTTCGTGAGTTCAAATCTCACCCCCTGCACTATTAAATTGAACTTTATTCTGGTTTCCCTCATGCTAACCATCTACAAA
>JASHUQ010000111.1 GCA_030039935.1 Microcaldota archaeon | reverse complement strand
GGTGTTGTACTTAGCCCTTGTCCTTCCCCTTGAGAAGCTCCAAAGGTCCTTTACTCCTGCAAGTTCCAGCATCTTCCTCACAGGCTCGCTTGCAACTACTCCAAGGCCCCTGGGCGCCGGCTTTAGTATAACCTCTACGCTGGCGCATTTTCCTCTTACAGTAATAGGAAGGCTGTGCGGCGTTCCGCAGGCGCACTGCCACGATCCGCATCCAAATATAACTGGAATGATTGCCGCTTTTGCATTCTTTATTGCGCGGTCTATCGCGGCCTTTACCTCAGCATCTTTTCCGCTTGCAACTCCAACATGACCCTTCATGTCTCCTACTATGGCTGTGACCCTGTACTTCGCCTTTCTGTTGTTCTTTGTCATCCTCTGCACGCTTGCAATCTCGATAACCTCGTTCTTCAGGTCTGGGATAAGCGCATCAACTATCTCAGTCTCTTCTATGTGCTTTCCTTCATGGAATATCTGCTCTATTGATGTTATCTCCTTGTTCTTCACCCTCTTTCCTATGTCTGTCTTCGGCTCCCAAGCATCTACGTTGAACTTCTCTTCCTCAAAGTTTCTCTCTCTTCTTCTGTATTCCAAAATATCACGCTATTTTCTTTTTTGTAGTCTCAAACAATGCAACAATGCTTTCTGGATTTACATTGCTTTTCTTGTATTTAGAAAACTGGTTCTGGCTTTTCATCTGCATCTTCGAATACTCGGCGATGTGCTGGCCGGATATTCTTTTATTGTCTACCTCTATGCTGTTCATGAGCTGTATCCCCCCATCAGATGCGCCCTTCGCACCAGCGAATATAATTGATGACTTTACTGGTTTATATAACCCTATATCAAGCACCATCTTTTCCTTTATGCCCTTGCATTTGCTCGCCAGAAGCAAGCCAGTCAGATACGCTGTTGGTACGTTCGCCCTCGCAGGCCATCCTATCTTGTTGAGCTCCCTTGAGTCAGCGCTCGCAAGCACAACATCCCCGTCTTGCTTGTATGAAATTACCTGCATTGTTATCCTTCTGTTGCTCTTCCTTACAACAATCCTTGGAAGGCTGCTCTTGAGCAGCGCTATCCTTTTCTTGTAGTTTGTCAGCGCACTTCTCCTTCTTGTCTTTACATGTCTGTACATAGAAATCATATATGTCTAAGTTCCTTTGCCTTTTCATCTGTCATGCTTATTCCTGTGCTCCTTATATGGTTTATCAGCGATGCCTTGTTTGCGAAAGTTCCCCCTTTTACAAGCGCGTAGAACCTCTTGAATGTTGGATTGTCGATCACCTTCTCGGATTTCAGCCTCTTGAGCACCCTTCTTTGTCCCCTTATCTTTTTCTTGTAGTCTATGCTCATCCTCGCCTTCGCGGTTCCCTTCCTGCTTCCTATGCCCCTCCTTCTTCCCTTCATCTTCTTCAACCTCACAACCTTTGATCTGAGACTTACATTGTGCTTTTCCTTTAGCGCATAGATCTTCCCGGCTTTTACCATAGCCCTTACATCATCCGCTGTTATCGCCTTCTCTGCGTCTTCAAGGGCGTCCTTCTTGATCCTGATCTTGCTTTCGCCCCTGTTCATGACCCTTGCTGCGATCCTTCTTGTAAGCTTTATGCTCATAATCAACCACGGTTTGTTATCCTTATCTGGTTTGTGTCAGCAATAGATATTATCTCTGCGCGCTTCCTCCTTGAAACTCCGTGCGCAATCGCGACATCAAACAATGCCCTTTTGCCTGAATCCTTTGCAATATCAATTATCTCGTTTACATTGTGGACCAAGATGAGCCTTCTTCCAGAGGCCCTTATCCCTTTTATCGACTCTGGGTTTCCATAGCCGATTGTCGGCTCTGCTCCCATGAAATTCTTCTTTATCCTTTTCTTGTTGTCTATCCCTCTCTGCTTCCTCCATCTTTCCTGCACCCTCTTCCTGCTCTTTGCGCCGAAGTTTGGTACATTGAATTTTGGGTGATTCTTCCTTTTTAGCGCCATACGATCATTCCTCCATTGCATAGTATACTCCATCCTGGAATACCCTTTCATCTTTTCTTCTTATCTTGCTTGCCTTTCTTATGTTTGCAGCTGTCTGTGTCACGTCGTCAAGGCTCGTCCCGTATATTCTAATATCCTGGCCCTTTACCTCGACATTGGTCTTTCCCATTATCTTTACAATCCTTGGGGCGCGCTCCCCTATCATGTTCTTGAGGAGTATTGCCCTGTCCTTAACTTCAACAGTAAGCGGAAAATGGGCATGCAGGCTCTGCATCCTTATCTCATAATGCTTTGTCACTCCATTAATGTCATTTGTTATCTCCTTTGCAAGCGATCTCTCTGCTATTGCAGCCTTTTTCTTCAATGCCTTTACCTCTGTTGAATCTATTGTCACTTTTCCCTGTTCGTGTTTGACGATTAGAAGGGCGTCATTGTATTTTCTGGAATTCTCTCCGAGCGCTCCCCTAGTTGTGATTACTCCCTCTTTCACTGTTATTGTTATTCGATTTGGTATATCTATTGCAATCATGCACTCACTAGTACACATACATAAGAAGCCTTCCGCCAATGTTCTGCTCCTTTGCCTCTTTGTTTGTCATTATGCCTTTTGGAGTCGATAGTATCAATATTCCAAAATCCCTGCTTGGAATGTATCTTGACTCATATTTTTGGATATCGTTCTTTGTAAGCGCATACCTCGGCTTTACAACCCCGATATTGTTTATCTTATTTGACAACGACACCCTCGCCATGCTAACCCTCTTTTCATTGAACTCTTCGAAATCCTTTATGTACGACTCTTTTTTCATTACCTCCAATACCGCCTTTATCAATTTTGTTGAATACAGCGTGCACTCGCGCCTTCCTATTCTCTCATTGGTTTTTATCGTGTTTATCGCGTCTGCAAGTCTATCCATTGTATCAACCATACTTCTTGAAGCCCAGGTCCTGCGCGACCTCCCTAAAGCATCTTCTACATATGTAAAGAGAATGGGATCTTATAAGTGCTCTAGATGATCCGCAGATTCTGCATTTTCTTATTCCTTTTCCCTTGAATTTTTCCTCCATTCTTACTTTCATAAATATCACTCTGCGATCTCAACTCCGAACTCCTTTTTCATGAATTCAACTATTATGTCTTTGTTTACAATGCCGTGCCTGTCCGGGACTCTGGATGAAAGCCTTTTCCTTGCTTTGACCCGCATGCCCTTCCTCTTGAACGATAGGTTCACATTCATGCCTAACATTCCTATTACGGGGTCGTACTTCACCCCTCTGATGTCTATGTATTCCTTTATGCCGAAGCTGAGCGAATTGTTCGTCACAGAGGAGCTTTTCAACTTATTGTCAACAGCGTCGAGCAGTTTTGGAAGTATATCTTTTATCTTGCCACCTCTTATTGTCACAAAAGCGCCGATTTTCTGCCCCTTTGTTATCTTGAATGCTGGGTTCCTTTTCCTTGATACCTCTTCTGCGGGCTTCCTTTCTGTTATCAGTGTAATAAGCCTCTTTGCCGCCTCTGTCCTTTTTTCCTCCCCTCCGCTGCCTATGTTTATTATCAGTTTGCTGATCATTATTTTCTGCATAGGGTTTTCGCCGCTTTCCATTTTAACCGACCACCATAACATTGTTTAGAAGCGTTTCGAATCCTCCATTATCGCTTTCCACAAGTATTGAGGGATTCGTTTTTGAGCTTCCTCCTTTTATCTCCTTTATTGTGCCAGACGTGCCGACGTGCACCCCGCTTACAACAAGGCATTTCCTTCCATTGCCGAGCTTCAGTACATCCATTACTTTGTTCTTCGGGTCTATGATCACAGAGTCGTTTACCCTGACATCGTTGCTCGACTTTATCACAGTTCCATCATGAAGCCTTATCATTATTATTCCCTTTTTCGCCTTGAATTTCTGGACAACCTTGCACAGCCTTTTTCCAGAGTTTTCCCTTCCTGTCTTTTCTATCGAGACCTGCGACCTCTCGTTTATTCCAATAAGATAAGCATCATTTTGCCCTTCTATTTCTACAAAGTCGCTTAGTCCAATAGGATATCTAGGATCTGTGACTATTTTCTTGTTTACAAGGAAGGCCTTTTTCTTGATGAGCTTGACGGCTGACGCCTTTGTGTCTGCAATTCCAGCCTTCTCGGCAAAAAGCACGAGAGGAATGCTCCTTTCAAGCGAGTGCCTCCCCGCATTCGGCTTTGCAACATAAACATGCTCCTTCCTTTTTACAGAGAGGTATTTTGTCGCCGCCAATCCTTTCATGTGCCTGCTATTTCCCTTGCTTGCCATAGTATCATCTGTTTGCATCTTGCTCAAACTTAGCTGGTTGTACGCTCTTTGGCTTTTCCTGCTGTACCGCATTGGCATCGGCAGCCTTCTCTGCTGCCATCTCTTTTTGCTCTTTCTCTTTCTTGTTTTCTTCCTTGACTTTCTGGGCAAGCTTTTCATCATACTTGAGCTTTAGCCTTTCCGCCCTTTTCTTGTCCGATAGGTTCAAGTCTGTAATATACACGCTGCTGCTGCTTACAGGAACATTGAATTCCTTTCCTCTCGCATTCTTCTTCATCAGCGAGTCTATGAAGATCCTTCCTGTTTTTAGATTGACATTCATAACTTTGCCCGTCGTTCCCCTCTTTGACCCAGCCATCACCTTTACCGTATCCCCTTTTACTATTTGCACTGTTCTTTTCTTTAGTGACAGTTTTGTCTTGAGGGATTTGTCAACATGGGCACGGACAAAATGCTGCCTTGCGTGCATAGGCGCAGTGAACCTGAATCTTCTTTGATATCTTGGTTTGCTGCTCTCTATCATGTCATACAACCCTTGATGCAATTCCAGCAAGCTTTATGTAGCGCTCTACAACCTCGCGCGCCATTGCGCCCTTTACCTCTGTTCCTACTGGCAGGTTTGTCTCTGTTATAAGTATTGCGGCGTTATCCTCGAATCTAACCCTCATTCCGTTGTTTCTTCTTATCGGCTGCCTCTGCCTTATTATGACAGCTCTTACCTTCTTCTTGAGATATTGTGGATTTCCGCTCTTTACGCTTGCCATCACTATGTCCCCTATTCCAGACGATGCGAGCCTTCCATGACGTCCAGCTTTTCCTATCTTGTTTATTATCATCAATGTCTTTGCGCCGCTGTTGTCAGCGCAGGTAAGGACGCTGCCGACAATAAGCGACTTCGATATGTTTGCTGATACGCTCTTCATTCAGACGCCTTTTTTATTATTTTTGTGACAACGAAGGACTTGGTTTTGCTAAGCCTCCTTGATCCTGAAATGGAAACTATGTCGCCGATCTTCGCGTTTATGCATTCTGGATTATAAGCCGCAATCCTTGATGTGTTTCTAAGCGACCTTTCGTACTTGTTAAGGAATGTTGTATACTCTCTCTGTATAATCGCAGTTTTCTTTGCCCTATCGCTCACTACTATACCTTCCATCTGGTAGCCGTGAGTCTTGAGGTTCCCATGGATCGGACATTTTGGATCTTTGCATTCCAGACAATCATCTCTTGTTTTTCGATTCATTCGCGCCTTCTTTTATAGAACTTGTAGCTCTTTTCGATGCGCTCGTATGGCCTGAAGTTTATTTCAACGCCATCTACAACGAACCTTTTCTTACCGTAAGAGAACCTGAATGTAGAGTTCATCTTTGGTACTATAATTGTTTTTGCCGCTGTTCTTATGACCAGCGTGTTTTTCGTCTCGTTTACTACCTTCCCCTTTATTCCTTTCAGATATTTATCCCTGCTCTTTACGACTTGCACGTTTAAGCCTATAAGCTCATGCAAAACAATAGTCCTATTATTATAATCAGGCATATTTAAACCTTTTGCGACTTTACTTGGCAAGAAGTTATACGCTAACAAAACTATATATATCTAAACAAATTGAGCACATACGATGATCGGATGGAAACTCCCGTTACAGTTAAAAAAAGGAAAGCAGGGTTTACAAAAGAATTTGTGGAAAGTGTAAGGCTGAGTCCGGTTAGTTTAAATAATGAAGCCAGAGCAGGATATCCTGAGAGCCTGCAAATTTTTGTTCCTAACGATTGCTTTTTAGGAGGGCTTGAAGGGTCAGATTGGAAAAGGCTGCTTAGGGCCGATGGTGTTGAAAGTCAATATCATCCAATAAGAAGTGCCCCGACAAACAACGCTGAAGGCGGAACGATTTATTTTGATAATGGGATAACAAGAGCAGATCTTGCTGCCCTTCTAAGAATACTAGAACCAGACCCATTCGTTCCCGAAGATCGCAAAAAATACGCCGCTTATCTGCTAGATGCACAAAAACCCGGAGAGGAAGGATACATACAGCAATTAAGGATAGTCTCAAATTTCGGGTTAAGGTTCTTATTCCACAGCATAACAGAAGAGGAAGATGAAAATTTCCCAAAACAAAAAGTAACACCAGAAGAGGCAATATGGCTGTTCATACAAAAGGAAAGAGAGAGATGGGGTACAGGATTTTGGGACGGTGAGAGAACAGGACTCGCCGGAATGTTTGGCGGCGATGGGAATATGGAACGTGAAAAATTGAGTTTCGGCCTCATGTTAGAAAACAGCTACTTCAGTATATATAGGATATGGAGCAGGGCCTGGCTTGTCAACAAATAGAATCATCTTATGATTATCCTATCGGAAACGCTCGTTATCCTATCTATGTCATATCTTATCACATTGCCGTAATCCGTCTTTACAAGCATTATCCCCCTTCTTGGGTCAACAGCGGTTACCCTTCCAACATAGGCTCCTATGTCGTTTATCACGTGCTTGTCCTTTATCTTTGCTCTCTTTATCGCCCTTCCTCTCAGTAGCGCGCTCATCTTTGACACGAGATATCCTGAAACAACCGCAATTCCTGTGAACAGGAGGAACTGCCAGAAGTAGATCTGCGCGGCTATCCAGGCCGAGGCAAAGTAAAGCACCGCAAGGGTTATTATTCCATAGCCTACATACGTTCCCTGCGTTATCGCCCTATACCTCATCCTTTTGTTCTCGTAATCCATGACCCTTCCAATAAGGTACAAGACAAGGCTTACGGGAAAGAGCAGGACAAATCCCTCTATTCCATAGGCTATCAGCGTAAGCGGATTGTTTGTAACAGCAAGCCCGTTTGTATAAGACCCATAGCCTATTATCAAACTTATTACAAAGAATACTATTGAGATTATGTAGAATACAAAGCTCAATCTCTCCACGCTGAATCCCAGCCCTCTAAATGAATTTACAAGGGAATCCTCTACCCCGAATCCCTTTATAAGGAGATAGGCTCCAATAAGTGCAACAGGGAGTTGCCATCCGTAATTGAAGTAATAGCTGACAGCAAAAAGAAGAAGAAGGACAGCCGGTATTCCAAAAACAATCCTTGCATAATGCGGCTCTTTCAGCTTTTCCAATACAGTGAAATATGTGCTCTCCAGCTTCTCTGCCTGCTTCATCCTTACAAGGTCAACGCTGTTCACGTTTATTCTGGTCTTCAATAATGGAAGCACACGTATGTCGCTTGCCCCGTCTGTCACAAGAACGCACGAATCTGCCTTGAACCTGTCTATTACAATGTCTAATTGCTTTGAAACCGCAGAATCGGCTATGTACCCCTCTTTCTCCGCTCCTGTTACAGTTGCAATAGATACAGAATAGCCCTTCTTCTTCAGTTCGTCGTATTTCTTTACAGCCTCGAACATCGCATTTGCGTCTGTTTCCTGCGGATCGGCAAGCGCAAGCTTTGCAGCCGCCTTTAGGTTGGCCTCCCTTCCTACGACTGGTCCTGTGATCTTTGTCTTCCTGTAAAGATCATTGTCAATGTCAACAGCAAGGACGAGGATTCGCTCAGGCATTATACCTCCTTTTTTCTATATAAAATTGCGTTGAGAACAGATAAAAACCTTTATATTTGTTTCTGTTATCGAGCAACAAATGCTGCAATCCCAAAAAGAGCCTATTTATTCCTTCCTTGAAAGAATAAGATGAGATAATGAAAGACTACTCAGATACAACTATAGTGATCCCGACAATGAATGAAGAGGGAAACATAGGCGTTATAATAGGCAGGCTTGCAAGCGCATACCCGAAGATAAGGATAATAGTTGCAGACGACGGGTCGAGGGACAGGACAAAGGATATAGTTGAAAGGATTTCAAGGAAAAACCGCAATGTGCGCTTCTACGATCGCGGGAAAATGCAAGTCCACGGCCTTACAATAAGCGTTGTTGACTCTGCAAGGCTTGTAAAAACAAGGAAGACGATAGTGATGGACGCCGACCTGCAGCACCCTGTAGACAAGGTTGGCCCAATATCAAAAGCGCTGGACAGCAGCGATCTTGTTGTAGGAACAAGGACAGCTGTAAAGGATTGGGGGATGAGAAGAAGAATAATATCAAAGGGGATAATGGTCTTGTCGCTTGTCGTTTTCAGGATAAGGGGAAAGCACACAACAAAAGACATGATGTCAGGATTCTTTGGAATTAGGACGGAACTCTTAAAAGAGCTTGCGGCAAAGAGAAGAAGCGAGTTCGTTGACGAGGGTTACAAGGTAATGCTCGATATATTAAGAATGCTCGACAGGGAGAAAACGGTAAGCGAGGTTTACTATTCAACATTCCACGGAAGGGAGAAAGGAGAGTCAAAATTAAGGGCAAAGCACATAATTGCAACTCTGATATCAACTCTGAAATGAAAATGATTCCATGGCATCGCAATACGATACAAGTGTAAAGGAGGAATCGCTTGATATAGGGTCAAAAGCGCTGCACACGGCAAGCTTCATACTGCTTAGCAAGGCAGTCTCTTTCATATTCCTTGGCCTGTCGTTCATAGTTGTTGTAAGGCTTCTGGGTCCGAGCAACTACGGAGTTTATACACTTGCCTTTGCAGCAGCCGCATTCTTCAGCATTGCTGGCAACTTCGGGCTCGGCACAGCGATGAACAAGCTTGTTCCACAGCATATATACAAAAAAGAGAAGAAATTGGTTGAAAACCTTCTTTCCAATGGATTTTCAGTAACTGTACTGCTCTCTGTTGCAGCCACAATTATAGCAATTATGCTCAGCGGGTTTGTCGCCTCTTACATTTTCCATGCAAAATCAGATACACTTGCACTGCAAATCGCATCAATCACTGTTTTGACATCTATAATGTATTCAACAGCGTATTCCGTGCTTCTGGGGTTCAACAACGGAAAAGCGCTGGCTGCAATGGCAATGCTGCAATCTGTTGTCCAGTCTGTATTGAGCGTTGCCCTAGTTCTTCTGGGATTCGGGGCTCCAGGGGCAATAGCTGGCGTTGTGTTCGGCCAGGCTGCGGCAACATTGCTATCTTTGTATTACATATATAACAAGAACAGGCTTAGGTTTGTGGCGCCAAGAATATCGGGGATAAAGAGGCTGTTCTCGTTTGCCGGACCTATAGGATTTTCCAATCTTTTCACGTCTATATGCGGAACAATTCCGGTCATACTTCTTGGTGCTGTTGCAGCAAGCGCGGTTCTAGGCAACTACGGTGTCGCTGGCAAGGTTAATACCCTAATAGATGTTGTGGCAGGATCAATTTCGCTTTCAATTCTGTCAATGTTCTCTACAGCGCTCGTCTCAAAGAGCAAGAGGAGCATAAGCAAGTTCTACAACTATACGGTATACTATTCTGTCTTGATCATGGCACCAGTTCTTCTTTTTGTTGCCGTACTTGCAAAGCCATTCTCATATGTTGCATTCAGCGGAATGTACACAATCGCACCAACATACATAGCAATAATAGCAATCGGAATACTGATAGGACTGGCCGGGTCTTATGCATCGCAGCTGCTCATTGGGGCAAAGAAAGTCAGGGATTACCTGAAATACAACATAATCATATCGATTGTCGAGATCGTGCTTGCATTTATACTTGTACCAATATTCAAGGGAATAGGACTTGTTCTTGTCATATTCCTAATTCTCCCAATAATAACTGATATTCTCTTCATAAGAAGAACAGCGCAGCTTTTCACGCTCAATTTCGACATAGGAAAGCTTTCAAGGATTCTTATATCGAATATAATACCGATACTGATGCTCCTGCCTTTGTGGATTTTCTGGAAATACAACTTCATACCGCTTCTCATAACCGGTGTTATAGATATAATTGTTTTGTATCCGATAAACCTTGGTTTGTTCAAGGGAATAGACAGGGGAGACATAAAAAGGCTCAGGGAGATAACAAAGGGCATACCGGTAATCAATGCACTGATATCCGCATTTGCATATTATACAAACGTATTCCTTAGGTAATAGGGCTAGAGCAAGAGCATGGTTCCATGAAAGAAAAGACGAGGGCATTCATAGCTGTAGATGTTCCGGATGAGGTGAAGCAAAAGATAGGGAAGGCTGTTTCAAGGATAGAGACAGATAAGATAAAGAGAATAAAGCCAACGCAGATGCACATAACGATATCTTTTCTTGGAGACATAGCAGATTCCCAGATAGAGGAGCTGAAGAGGCTTATCTCCGGAATAGAAATGAAGAGCTTCGAGATATCTGTAAAAGGAATAGGCACATTCTCGTACAAAAACCCCCACATAATA
>JASHUQ010000110.1 GCA_030039935.1 Microcaldota archaeon | reverse complement strand
TTGTTGAATATTGCGCTGATATTGTAGGAGTTCCAAGCGCGGGATAAACTGTTACTATCGCATTCTGCGATGTTATGTTTTCCTCTGGCGTTGCCCATGGAGATGTGCCAGAATCCTGTATGCTTACACTTATGTAGTTTATCTGGCTTGATCCAGAATAGAATAGATTAGGCGTGAATGTGCATGTTGGTGAGTTGCCGCATATCTTTGTTCCATTGTCATACCAGGTGTAATTGTATGTGCCTGTTCCTCCGTTGCTTGTTGACGCTCTAAGCACTACAGACTGGTCAGCGGACATTGTGCTTGTCGTATTTGTTATTGCAGGCTGTGTAAGAGATGAATATACTGTTATTGTTGCAATTGATGATGTTGCGTTCTCTGTTGGATATGCATATGCACTTGTTCCCGTGTCTGTTACATATACGGTTATGTCGTGCGTTCCAACAGAAAGTGAATCTATTGGGAATGTGCATGTGCTTGTAGTAGACAATGTGTTTGAAACAGTGCAAGATGATATTACATCAGATCCATCGAACCATTCGTATGAGTATGAGCCTGTTCCTCCCGATGCTGTTGCTGTCAATGTGACCTGCTGGTCCTGCGATATTATTGAAGATGTGTTTGCTATTACAGGAGTTCCTAGCTCAGGATAAACTGTTACTGTGCTTGTTGATGAATTAATCTCATTTGAAAGATCTGTTACGTATTCTGTTATATAGTATGTGCCTGAACTTGAGAAAGTAAACGTGTTTCCAGTCTCTGTTGCGGTTCCAGGTCCAGTGTATTCATATGAGTATTTGTTTGATCCTGTTCCTCCTGTCGTTGTATTGGTGAACACGAGTTTCTGGTCAGCGCTTACAGATGCACTTGCCGGAATCGTGTTTATTGTAAGGACCGGAGCCACATTTATTGTTATAGCATTTGTCACATTTACCTCTCCGGATGCGTCTGTTACCTGCTCTGTGACAATGTAGTTTCCTGATTTAGTAAATACAAACACATTGCCGCTTAGCTCTGATTGCGAATATCCATTTATAGGTCCGTTAATCGTGTATGAATATGAATTTGCCCCTGTTCCGCCAGTTGTTGTATTAGCGAACTTGACACTCTGCCCGGCAGATATATATGTCCAGTTAGCCGCGAAATTTGTGAACTTAAGTGGCGGTGCAACTATTATGTCTGTTTCTGATGCGTTCACTTCTCCGGTTGTGTCTGTGACGCTAAGGTCAATAATGTAGTCTCCCGCTGTGTTGAATGTTATCTTGTTTCCATTTTGCACAACCCCAGTTGATGGAATAACATTATAAGTCCATATGTAATTTCCGGTTCCTCCTGTTGTTTTATTGGTGAATATCACATTCTGGCTTGTAGATATGTAGCTTATGCTTGGAGTAACAGTTGTCTCCAATGGAGGAGTTACTGTTATTGCAACATTTGCTGTTGCGTTTTCTCCAGATATATCAGTCACATATAATTGAACAATGTAGCTGCCCGGTTTTGTGAAGTTGAGCACATTTGGCTTGTTTGTAGAAACCATTCCGTTTATTGGGCCTGATATCTCATTGTAGGACCAAACATCTGCACCGGTTCCGTTTATTGTTACATTCGTGAACTTGACTCTCTGGTCTGGGCTTATGTATGTCCAGTTAGCATAGAACGTTGTTATTTGCAGAGATGCAGTGAGATTGAACGGCTCTGCCGCTGGGTATACCACTCCTGCGCCTGGTTCGCTGTCTGCTATTGCAAGCTTGAAGTTATACTGTCCTAATAGGCTCGATGCATTTGTTGCGAATTCACATGTAGCCGCATTGCTTATTATAGGCCCTGTAGCCCCAGGTCCGCAATTAACCGGATTAAACGCATCACTTCCCGGGAATTCTATGTACCATTCGTATGTATAAGGAGGAACTCCTCCGAATGATCCAAGGTTAAGGTCTGTGATTACCTGATCTTTTGAGAATGTTGGTATTCCAGATGTTTCTTTTCCAGGATATACTATTCTTGTCCCGTTTGCAGTAACCGATTCGTTAATATACATTATTATTGAGGATTGGTTTACCTCATTGGAGAAGTCCGATACATGCTCTGTAACATTGTATTCCTGCGGGTTAGGATAACCTGGCTTTGCAGTGAACGTGAACGTGTTTCCACTTTGAGTATATGAACCTCCGTTTGTTATGATGTTGACAGTGTAGCCGTATATGTCGTTTCCAGTTCCTCCTGATGTCGTGTTTGTGAATGCTACAGCCTCGTTAGAAACTGCATGGTTGTTTCCTGTATTTAGCTTTATTACTAATGGAGGTGTCACAGTAACTAGAACGTTGCTCGTTGCTATTTCCCCGGAATAGTCTGTGACCGAAATAGTGGCTATGTAATTTCCGGCTGTATTAAATATATAATTTCCATTTGAGACATGCACTATGTTTGAATTTGGAGTAAATGCAAGTGAATATGAGTTTGATCCTGTTCCTCCAGATGTTGTATTGCTGAATGTTATTGATTGCCCCGTGCTTATGTATGTGCGGTTTGCTATTATGTTTGTTGTGAGTACAGGAGTTACTTGAATCGCTATGGTCTTCGTTACTGTGTTGCTGTTGCTATCTGTCGCTTTAAATGTAACTATGTAATTTCCAGCAGCACTAAATGTAAACTTATTTCCATTTTGTACTACACCTGAGTTTGGTGACAATGAGTATGAATATGTATATGGGCTCATTCCTCCTGATGTCGTATTTGTGAACATGATGGATTGATCTGCGGAAATGTATGTTCTGTTTGCTATTATGTTAGTCGTAAGAGGGTTTGGATAAACTTTTAATGTAGCTGTGTCAGAGGCTGGGGCGCTATATTGGCAATTGTATTCTTTGCTGCCAAGTTGCGTACCTCCGCATGGGTTTGTGCTTTGGCCAGTCCAAATTGCATTTGCGGAAGTTATAGTCAACTTTACAGAGTATGTTTTTTCTGATGAGACTGCATTAGGCGTCAATGTGCACGTTATTGTCAATGAATTTGTTGTACCGGGAGCGCATGGGACTATTGCAGGTGACCCTCCGGTTACCGACCAGGTATATGCTATTGTAGGGGGCTCTATGGTATAACCTGATTCTGTGGTACCACATGGATTATTATCATCGATACATAGAGTTACTGTGCCGGTATATGTTGTTGCATTTCCAGGATCGATTATCAATGATGGGGTAAGTACAACCTGAACGTGCCAGTCGACAACAGTAACAGGAGTCGTAGCATTGTCTGTTACATTCAAAACTACTGCAGTGGGTCCGCTCGATGTTGATGAATTTACAGAGCATGTTGAATCCAATGATGTACAACCGCTATCTATAGTAAGATTGGTTAGATCCCACTGATATGTGTATGGTGGTGTTCCGCCGCTTGCATGTGCAATAAGCGAATATGCAGTATCATTAATATTCGTAAATCCTCCAAATGATGTGTATACACCAGCCAGTGGTGGATTTATTATAACATTTGAAGTAGCAGGCATAGTCGTGTTACCGTTAGCATCGGTTGCGTATACATAAACAGAGGTCAGGTACTGTTCCGATACATTACCTGCTTGGACCGTACAGTTGTATGATGATACAGAACATCCACTTATCTGTTTAAGATCCCCTGTTGACCAGCTCATTTTAAATGGACCTTGTCCGCCTTCCACAGTTGCTACATAGCTATACGTTTGGTTTGAGTCTAGTATTACATTGTAATTATTCAACGATATTGTTGGATTAACATACGAATATGAATAGGATGTGATGCTGGCATTGGTATTATTATTTGTATCAATTGTATCGTTGGTTTCATTAGTTTGTGGTATTGTAGACGTTACTGAGGCATTTATGGTTGTAGTAGATGCGGTTGTAGTTAGATCATTACTTGGATCGCTTGTTACGCTACCCAAAGATGCGGGCATAAAACTTACATCGCTCATCTTTCCCG
>JASHUQ010000109.1 GCA_030039935.1 Microcaldota archaeon | reverse complement strand
ATCGCCCTTTCTATATTGTTTATCTCCTTTTCTCTAAACACAAGCTTGTGGGGCACAAAATGAGGAGAAAATACCTCTCTGTTGTGAAAAATTTTTGATTCACCAAGAAGGTCATTTAAGGTCGACATCCAAATCACAGAAAGTAGATTCTTCTATGTGATTTAGCTTTATTAATATTTCTCTTTGGCAGCTGAGATAGAACTCCAATCATACAATATAAATATATGATATGCAAATCAATTTCCTTTGTGCATGAAATGGTGACAACAACAAACAGCACAGACCAGGAGAGGGAGGCGTATGCAATAGCAAGAGCTTCTGGAATCCTTGATTTCATGAACGAAGATGGAATGGTTGAAGCTACACTAATAGGCAGCCCAACGGAGCATTTTGATGGAAAATGGGACTGCGAAATGAAAGCACACAACGGCAGGTTATACATACCTGCACCTATAGGTTACCAAAAGCCATGGTTTCCATATCGGCTAAGCTGGCATGTTGGAGATGCTTTGTTTGAGGGCAGCAACACACAGGAGAAAACAACAACATATCTCGATAGAAACCTGTATCTTTTCTTCTATGGAAGATTTTCAAGGTTTCAGGAATATACAAAAGATGGAATTCTAAAGATGGAGATAAAAGACAAGGCAGTGCTTGCTTTTTCCGTAGACCATGAAAAACACGAGATGAGGCTTGTAGGAAAAGAACATATCGAAGTGCTGCTTCCGCTCAGGATTTAGATAATGTGCTTGTCCCTCAATTTGTTCACGTCAAGAGCGCTGTACCTCCAGACAATATCTCCTCTCTGGTCTCCCTGCACCATCCACGGCTTAACTATTACAACGTCATTCTCCTTAATCCAGAACCTTCTCCTGAATCTTCCAGGAATCGCGCAAAGGCGCTGCTTTCCATCAGTGCAGTCGACAAAAAACTTGCTCGCTCCTGCTATTTTTGAAACTGTGCCGATAAGTTCTCCCTGATCAGGCATCTTGAGCTTGTATTCGATCGGCGCTCCCCTTCTCTGGTCTGTTGTTGATTTTGGCACTTTATCACTAATAGTTCTTCACTCCGTATCTTGACCCACAGGCTTCGCACACAAGGTAGAACATTCCCCTGCTTGCGCTTTCAAGCCTTGTGTCTGGCTTGTGGCACTCCTTGCATATCACATATGTTTCAAAATACCTCTTTATCCTTTTGTCAAGATCATCATTGGAGAACTTTCCGCTTATCACAAGCCTAGATTCCTCTGCATTTACCGGAACGCCCAATTCCTTGCTGATATACCTCGCTATGTCCTTGCTGTCCCTTCTTGCCTTGTCAGCTATGGCTGCGATATTCCTAATCTGCGTCTTGCTCCCCTGGACAAAAGCGTCAACCTTCGGTATTACGAAGTCGGAGCTCTCGCTGGCTGTGCTGTGCGCCTTTGAGAACGCCCTGTCAAGCAGTTTTGCATATTCTTCGTCGCTCATGCTGATTCCTTTCATTGCATATTATGGTTAATCAGATATTTAAAGAGAGCCTGCCTTTCTACATCTTCTTCTCCATCAGCTGAATCGCAGTTCTAAGCCCGGAATGGGAGGTTGGCGTCTTTGCATTGTCTACAATGGGCCCTGTTGCAACCACGATTTTCCTGAGCTTCTTCGAGATCCTTTCTGCAAGAAGCGTTGCCTCTCCAGAATCTCTTCCATAAAGATCCTCCAGCTGCCAGTTTCCACCTATAGTTTTTCTTAATTCCTCATCATTGGTATGCAGGCAATAGAACGAGTCAAATCCGTATGAATCTATCTCCAAAACCAAAACCGTCCCATCTTCAAAGCTTGGTGCGTGGTCCCAATCCCAATTTACATAAAGCTTTGGCTTGCTCCTGAGAGCCTTTCCTATGAATATCCTTCCTTCTGCTTCTTTGTTTACAGGAAGGGAACGCCTTATCTGAAAACCATTAGGAAGGGCAGAGCGTAGCAAAGAGCCCAGGTTTCTCGTGGGGTCCTTTGTTACCAATGCTACACCTTTACTCCTTTCCTTGCATATAATATATATTCCTTTTCTTTTTCCTAAAAAAAACGGCAAAAAGAAAATTTATTTATATCTGATAAGCCTTATCGATTTCGTATTTTATGGCAACCGCAAGCGTAGAAGCGCCTCATCTAATAAAAGAGCCAGAGTCAGCCATTCCAATAGGAAACGGGCATGTTAGCATGGACATAAATGTGGATGGGCTGAAAGTTGTAAGGACGGTAGACTGCAGGACAAAAGTAAGAAAGACGATGCACAGGATCTACTTCTCATTTATAACAAGCCAAGACATACACGATGTATTTTATAAAAGGCATGATATGCGCTGCGGGTGGGACATGGATGTGAATGGACACGGCAACGGCTACACGATTGAATACAAAGGGATGAAATTTTGGCTCCAATCCATTATGAATGGAGATAAAGGCGAAGAAAGGCATGTTCTTGAGAGCTATGCAGAGTCAAGAAACACAGTGGCAGAGCAAAACGATTTGGAAATGATTGTATTCCTAGGCAAACTTCTTCTTCCAAGGCAGCAGCAAAAAAAAGATGCGCATAGAAGGAGAGAGAAGCTAATAAGAAGAGAACTTCCATATTTCGTATAGCACAGCAACCTGAAACATATATAAATCAAATAATACTATTACTACTGGCAGATAGGCGGGAAGCTAAGGGTTTCCCATCCGCAAATCCCTTTTGGCGGGCCAATGCCAACAAGTGTTA
>JASHUQ010000108.1 GCA_030039935.1 Microcaldota archaeon | reverse complement strand
TTACATCGTCAACCTTTAGTACCTTTGCCTTGTATCCCTTGAAAGGTCCAGTAGTAAACTCAACGGTATCGCCATTGTGTATTTCCATTGCATAGCTTTTTACCTCAAGGAGCTTGTCTACCTCTTCGAGGCTCAGCGGCTTCGGTAGTATTCCCCTTATGTTCCTCTCTTTTGTAATGAATGTCCTGACCGCAATTTCGTCCTCTGCCTCTACTATGATGTAACCGCGCATTCCCTCGACAACTATTATCGAATATATTGCGAGGTTGTCCTTTGAGAGCTTGTTCTGCAGCATGTTTGCTGCTATTTTCTCCTGTCCAGATGTGACCTTTACAACAAAATACACTATACCACTTAAATACTTGTTTATTTCATTTCTTGTTATGAAATCAAAGTCAAAAGGAAAAGATCGTTTCCTTGATAGCGACAGCTATGTGTCTTTTCCACACTCTATTAGGAAACCAAGAAATATAAAGCTTAGTGATAGGTTTGACCTTCTTGGAAACATTGCAATAATAGATTCTGATGGGACAAAACAAAGGGAAAACAGGCTTGCGAGGCATATTCTCGAAACGCACAAGATGGTAAAGACAGTTCTTGCAAAGGCGAGCGCGGTAAAAGGAAGATACAGGAAAAGGGATTTCAGGTACATTTCTGGGGAAAGAAACTTCGTTGCAACGTACAAGGAGAACGGATGCACATTTGTATTCGATGTAAGAAAAACGTTCTTCTCTAATAGGCTCTCATTCGAGAGAAATAGGATATCAACATTGGTAAAAGATAGGGAGAACGTCATTGTGATGTTTGCTGGAATTGGCCCATTCGCCATTGAGATAGCTAAGAGAAGGAAGAATGCGAACATTGTTGCGATTGAGATGAACAGGTTTGCCTACAAATATATGATGGAGAACATAAAATTGAACAAGGTGTGCAACATAGAGCCAGTCCTTGGGGATGTAAAAAAGATATCGAACAAATACAAGAACTTTGCAGATCGTGTTATTGCGCCCATGCCTACTGCTGGGCTGAGCTTCCTCAATTATTTTATTATCGCATCAAGGAAAAAAGCCACAATACACCTCTATACGTTTTGCGACAGAGATAACGGAATAAGAGAATCAAAAAGAATTATAATGAATCATGCAAAGAAGAAAAACTACAAGGCAAGGATTCTCAAGATACGAGAAGTAAGAAAATATTCTGCAAGAGACATAGAAATCTGCATAGATTTATCGATAAAGAAATCTAATTGAGGCTTGCCTTTATCTCTGCTAAGTCAAGAAGCCTCTTGTATGTTGGAGGATGGGTTGAGAAAAGCGAGTTCATGATTCCCCTTGGCCCTTTCATTTCCTTCTCCGCGTTGTTTATTATATCTTCAATCTTGACATTTGGCAATATCTTCTTTATCTCGCTGGCGTGCTGCTTTATCATTTCCAAGTTCTTTTGGTTCCCGAAAACATCTATTATGCACAATGCTCTCTCTGTAGTTGTTGTCATTCCTTTTTGCTGCTGTGGCGGGGCCTTTGCACTTGATACTGAAATCTTGAAAAGAGCGGAGGCGAGATCCTCCGGCTTTCTTGTCGTATTTGCAGAATACTCATCTGCAAAAGACTCCCTTGTCCTTGAGAGCGAAAGCATGAAAAGCTGCGAAACCGCATAGACAATGAATGATGCAATGCCTATGAGCATAAGATATGCTCCGTTGTTCCTGTTTCCTCCAAGCATTCCACTAAGAAACATGTTCTCTGCGAGAATCCATGCGAGCATTGGAACAAACGATATGATTGTCATAATAGTGAAGTCGTTGTGCCTTATGTGGCCTATCTCATGCGCCAATACGGAGTATATCTCGTTATTGTCCAGTATTGACAATAGTCCTTGATGGACTGCAAGCGTTGCGCTTTTCCTTGTCCTGCCAAACACAAACGCGTTCGGCTGCATTGATGGGGATATTGCTATTCTTGGAACAGGCACTTTTGCCTCGTTTGCAAGCTCTTCGACCATTTTGTGCAGGTCTGGGTATTCGTTTTTGTCTATGTACCTGAGCTTTGAAGCGAACTTTATCATAGCTGGGCCGATGTACCATTGGGCTATTAGCATAAGCGCAGCAAATCCTATGAAAATAGAAACACTGGCGCCAAGAAGGGTAAGCGCTACGTAGAGGATGGAGTATCCTAGCGCGAACATTAGTATTAGCGTGAGATACATCTTCAGTTGAAGATTCAATTCGTCCATAAAATCAGGATTAGCCCTCCAATATTGTTTTGTACATGAACATATTTATAATGTTTTGTTCCCATATTCTACTGCGACCGTGATAGATATGCAGATAGAGATGGAGTCATCTGCCCCGACATTCAGCAATCTAGATATACAGGAATTTGTGCAGAACGCGACCTGGAGGGAGCTTCTTACAGAGCTTGTAACTTCGAACAGGCTCGATCCTTGGGACATAGACATAACCAAGGTTGTTGACAGCTATTTGAAGATGGTAAGGAGAATGAAGGTCCTCGACCTTAAGATCCCTGCAAACATAATCCTTGCTGCCTCTATTCTTCTAAGAATGAAGAGCGAAAGCCTTTCCATTTTTGAGATAAACGAGATGCAGCAGCTCGAACAAGAGCAAGATGGAATTGAAGAGAGGGCAAGGCCGAACGTTGATTCCCTTGTACCGAGGGCGAGGATGCAGCCAAGAAGGAAGGTAACTCTGAACGAGCTGCTCGAGGCCCTCGACGAGGCAATAAAGATGCAGGAGAAGAGGCACGTCAATTTCGAAAGAGTGCACACACCGATAAACCTTGTGATAAATGAGAAGGATATAGATGAAAAAAAGGAGATTGTTGTGAACGCGATAAAGAGCATTGCTGATAGAAAGGGCCTTACCACATTCTCCGCGCTTTCCAGCGCATTCAAGGATTCAGACAGCATAGTGCTGGATCTTTTTGTCCCGCTGCTTTTCCTTGCGCAGGACAATGCGGTGCTCATAATGCAGGAGAACTTCTTTGACGAGATATTCATCAAGCAATTAAACGGTGAGACTGTTGGCAGAGCAAAATGAGAAAAGGGAGCACATGAATCTTGTAGAGGCTGCCCTCTTTGTGTCAGGAAAGGCAATGAGCATAGAAGAGATAGCCAATGCCGTTGGAATAGCCTCCATAGGCTATGTTAGAAAAACTGTGGAAGAGCTTGTCAATGAATACAATAATAGGAATACATCGATACAGCTGATCAGGCTTGGCGACAAGTACATTCTCAGCGTTAAGGAGCAGTACGCCACGAAGGTCAGCAGCGTAGCAGGTCAGCCGGATCTTTCAAAGGGAGCGCTAAGGGTACTCGCTTATGTGAGCAAGAACGAGCCAATAATGCAGAACAACGTTGTCAAATCATTTGGGACATCCGTCTATGATTATGTAAAGGAATTGGTGGAAAACGATTTTATAAGAACAAGCAGGATAGGGCGCACAAAGAGGCTTGAGACAACGCAGAAGTTCAAGGAATACTTCAATTTCTAGGAATAAGTAGGATTTGTTTCCTTTATGTTGTTTTTCTTGTACATGTACAAAGCTGCGGCGAAGAAGAAGGATGAAAGCCTGTTTAGATATTTGAGGATATCTGGATTGACCTTGTTGCTTTTCGACAGCGATGCGGCGCTTCTTTCAGCCCTCCTTGCAACAGACCTTGCGAGATGCAGGTAAGAGCTGGACACACACCCATTTGGAAGAACGAACTTCTTCAGTTCTGGAAGAGACTTACCAAGCTCGTCTATCTCTTTTTCTAGCTCCTTTACGCTGTTTTCATTTATCGAAGACTTTGGCTTTATCCCAGTTTCTAAAGATGATGCGATCTCAGCGCCGACAACGAAAAGCCTATCCTGTATTATTCTTAGATTCCGGTTTACCTTTTCGTCATCTGTGTTTGCAATCACAACGCCAACAACGCTGTTCAGCTCGTCAATATCTCCGATTGCCTTTACTATAGGGTCATCTTTCTTGACTCTTCCCTTTCCCATAACAGATGTCTCTCCATTGTCCCCTCTTCCAGTATAATACACTGTCATTGCATCAAGTGAATATTGCCAAGAGAATATATTAATTTTATGACACAGATACATTAATGCGGGCCCGTGGTCGAATGGCAAGACGTTACCTTCACAAGGTAAAGACCGGGAGTTCAATTCTCCCCGGGCCCATTCTGGAAATTACAACGACAAAGTCAGAGTTCAGAAGCACCAAACAAACCCAAAAAAGAAACTAGAATTCTTGCCAAATCCGAACTGCGACAGCTAAAAGAGGAGCTTTATGAAGAAATTGATAGAGCCTTTACACCAGAAAAGACAGAATGCCTTAAAAGATCACTCCACTAGCTTAAGCATGTCATCAGCCTTCATTATCAATATCTTACCAAATTGCTTCAGTCCTAAAACCTTCCCATCACCAGATACTATGTAATCTGCATTCCCATCGTATGCTGTGTTTATCACAGTGTCATCATCAGGGTCTTCCTTAACTGCCTTAAATTTGCTTTTAAGAACAGTTATTCTACTAACTCTTATCACAAAGTCTAGCATTATTGCCTGTTCTTCCTTACGTAGTCCAAACTTCTCTCTTGAAAGGACTTCTCCCAATTCTTCTATCATCTCTACCGATGATACAATCTCTATCTTCCCCTGCACCGCTAACTCAAGCAGTCTCCTAGGCTTGCCGTTGTGCAGCAAGCCAGAGACTAAGATATTAGTGTCAAGAACTACACGCACCATAGGCACAACCTAGCGCGCATGTCTTACTGCGGAAACCTCCCTATCTATGTCCTTCTGGCTAAGCCTTCCGTGCCTAGCATCGCGCTCCTTTGAAATCATCTTTATCTTCTCAAAGGTCTCCTTGAGCTGGGGCAGATTAAGGCGTTTCATTATTATGGTGTCTTCCTCACCATATACTATAAGCCTGTCCTTTGGCTTAAGTTGCAACTTCTTCCTTACCTCCTTCGGTATTACAACCTGTCCCCTAACGCTCATTATGGTTACTTCATCGGCCATATTATCACAGTAATATTATCTTACTTTCTTATTTATATGCTTTTCGTACTCTAGCATATAAAACACTCCAAAACCTCGACGTAGGGTAGAGGGATCGGGAGTTCAATTCTCCCCGGGCCCATAAAAACTAGATATAAATATTTAGGCGCGAAATGCCTCTTATGGTAGAACGAGTTTTGCCCAATGCTGCAGATGCGGATATGCCGGAAGTACCAATAAGGAGCGAACAGCAAATCGAAAGAATGACAGTGCAGGAATGGAAGCAAAGGCTAAGTTCAGACGCAACCTTATCTCTTGTTTATGATGGAACAGGAGGGCCGAAAGTCACAAAGGAAATGTTCCAGATTCTGTGGAGGCTTAAGGACACAAGCGATATGCTATCCCAATTCGACAGCAGGATAAAAGAGGCAAGGCACAAAAGGCGCAAGGATTTGCATAGGCTGCAATTCGAATCCCTGAGCTATAGAAGGCTGAAGATCGAGCTTCTAGAGAAGGCAAAAAAACAGAGAGCTGATAGCGTTGAATACAACGGGAATTTTTCTAATTGGCTTCATTATGAATTCCTAAGAGATAAGTGATTTGTGCTGTCTCTTTTGCATAGCATAATAATGTCAACTTTTATTTGACATATCAAATATATACTCTACTAATCGAAAAGTATTTATATCTTTACTATATAAAGCAGTATATAATATACTGGGGCTTGAATGGAAAGAATAGAAATCAGAGTTATACAGAGGCCTGATGATGATGATCCTGAAAAAATGCTCAGGTGGTTTGTCGCTGTATTAGGATTGTCAGGAGATCATAAGGACAGCATAGCGGAACAGATACTCAAGGACTTTGCATACGCAGCAAAGGAGGGAATAGACGGATTATCAAGCTCTGAATTAAGATTCGAGAAGAATATTCCTAGAAGCACTGTCATATACCATTTAAACAGGTTCATAGATTCAGGAATCATAGTAAAGAAGGGCAGGAAATACCACCTAAGAGCTGGAGAGATGTCAAAGGTAATAGAGGAACTTGAATATGATATAGAAAAAGAGATGAGGCGAATGCTCGACATGGCCAGGGATTTCGACAGATTATTTACAGCAAAAAGCGGAGAGGTGATAAAATTACCGAGAATGAAGAGGCAAAGGGAGAAGTGAAGAATGAAAAGAAAGAGGATTACGCAGAGCTGAAGGAGCGCATGCTCAGGCTCGCGGCAGAGTTTGACAATTACAAGAAAAGGGTGAAGAATGACTTGGACAATGCAAGAGGCATAGGAAAGGCAGAGCTTGCTGCAAGCATGCTTCCGATACTTGATGAATTTGAACTTGCGCTTTTGTCAGTAAATGGATCAGACAACAAGAGCCTTACAAAGGGAATAGAGATGGTGTATTCGAATTTTGTTGGAATGCTGAAGAAAGAGGGATTGAAGGAAATGGAAACGAATGGAAAGTTCGATCCTTACAAACACGAAATAGTAATGGCAAAAATAGATGCAAAAAGAAAGCCGGGGACAATACTAGAGGTCACAAAGAAGGGCTATACTTTCAATGGAATCGTATTGAGGCCCGCTTCAGTGATAATATCAAAGGAAGAAAATCAAATAAATGATGATAAAAACGAAAACAATAGGTGAAAACATGAAAATAATTGGAATAGATTTAGGAACATCAAACAGTGCAGCGGCAGTGCTGGAAGGAGGAAGACCAACACTCATACCAAGCGGAGAGGGAACCTCTCTTTATGGAAAGGCATTCCCAAGCTATGTTGCATTCACAAAAGATGGACAAAGGCTTGTTGGAGAGCCCGCAAGAAGGCAGGCTGTAGCAAACGCCGACGGTACAATAACCGCATTCAAGAGAAAGATGGGAACAGATTATAGATACAGGATATTGAACAAGGAGTACAAGCCTCAGGAATTGTCCGCAATGCTTCTTCAGAAAATAAAGAAAGACGCTGAGGCATTTCTTGGAGAAGAGGTGACAAAGGCTGTGATTACAGTTCCGGCTTACTTCAACGACAACCAGAGACAGGCTACAAAAGACGCTGGAGAGATTGCGGGACTTGAAGTTGTAAGGCTTGTAAATGAGCCTACTGCGGCGGCATTGGCATACGGACTTGACAAGGCAAACAAGAACATGAAGATAATGGTCTATGACCTTGGAGGAGGAACTCTAGATGTAACAATAATGGAATTCGGAAAGGGGGTATTCGAGGTTGTCTCTACAAACGGTGATACACAATTAGGAGGAACAGACATGGACAACGCGATTGTTGACATGCTTGTCAAGGAGATAAAGGACAAACATGGAATTGACATAACAAAGGATCACCAAGCACTGCAACGTCTCAGGGAATCGGGTGAAAAGGCAAAGATAGAGTTGTCTACTGTTCTTAATACAGAGATAAATCTTCCATTCCTTGCAAAGGATTCAAAGGGAAACCCGATAAACTTCACGTATAACTTCACAAGGGCGAAACTGGAATCGCTTGTAGTTCCAATAATAGAAAGGTCTGCGAAATCCGTAATGCAGGCGCTTAAGGACGCAAAGCTCGAGCCGAATGCTCTCGACAAGGTAATACTTGTCGGAGGGCCAACAAGGATGCCGATCGTTCAGAGATATGTGGAGCAACTGCTTGGCAAGAAAGTAGAAAGAGGAGTTGATCCTATGGAATGTGTTGCTCTTGGAGCCGCAATTCAGGCTGGCGTGCTAACAGGAGAAGTCAAAGACATAGTTCTTCTAGATGTGACTCCATTGTCGCTTGCAATAGAAACACTGGGAGGGGTTGCGACAAAGCTGATTGAGAGAAACACAACAATTCCGATAAAGAAATCACAGGTATTCTCAACAGCAGATGATATGCAAGACAGGGTAGACATAGTTATAACGCAGGGAGAAAGGGCGCTTTCAAAGGACAATGTGCAGCTTGGCAGGTTCACACTGATGGGGATACCTCCAGCAAGGAGGGGATTGCCGCAGATAGAGGTTACATTCGACATCGACTCAAATGGAATACTCCATGTGATAGCAAAGGATCTCAAGACAGGAAAATCGCAGGGAATGGACATTGTCGCTCCTCATAAAATGAGCAAGGACGACATTGAAAAGAAGATAGACGAGGCGCAGAAGTTCGAAGAGCAGGATAAAACAATAAGAGAGCAGGTGGAGCTAAAGAACACAGCCGAATCTCTTGTGTACACAACAGAAAGATCGCTTGAGGAATACAAGGACAAAATCCCAAAAGATGTTGTGGACAGGATAAACAGCACCAAGGATTCACTCTCAGAAGCGGTGAAGAGCGAGAATTACGATGCTATAAAAGAAAGGATGGACAGCCTGAAGAGCGCATTGGAAGAGATTGGATCCAGTGTGTATAAAGGAGGTGAGCAAGAGGAAGGGCAGCCCTACCAGGCTCCCCCGCCATCTGACAGCAGTGATTCCAGTGCAACAGACACAGATTATAAAGTGGAGAAGTGAAAATGAAACATGGACAATGATTACTACAAAATACTCGGTGTGCCAAAGAATGCTAGCGAAGACGATATAAAAAATGCTTACAGGCAGCTCGCCCTGAAATTTCATCCAGATAGGAACAAAGACAAAGGCGCAGAGGAGCATTTCAAGCATATTAATGAAGCATATGCGGTACTGAGCGACCCTGAAAAGAGGAAGCAGTATGACGCATATGGACCGGATGCATTCAACCAAAGGTACACACAGGAAGACATATTCAGGAATTTCAACATCGACGAGATATTCAAGAATATGGGCATAAATATGGACTTTGGATCCGGCATGTTCGGCGACATATTCGGCTTTCCTGGAAGCAGAGGCGGCGATTTGGGAAATGACATACTTGCAAGAACTGACGTGACTCTATTGCAGGCAGCGCACGGAACAGAGAAAGAGATATCATTAAGGCATGTGGCAAGATGCGAAAACTGCAAAGGGAGCGGCGCAGAGCCGGGAAGCAAGATTGTAAGCTGCGACAGGTGCGGGGGAAGCGGCCAGATAGCAACAACAAGAAGAACCCCATTTGGAGTAATGCAGACAATAACAACATGCACAAAGTGCTATGGAAACGGAAAAGCACCATCAAAAACATGCAGAATTTGCAGCGGCACAGGGAAAAGGCATTCTGAAAATAGGATAAAGGTAACAATACCAAAAGGTGTCGATACAGGAACAAGATTAAGGGTAAAGGGAATGGGAGATTTCGGAAAAGACAGGGTGGGAGATTTGTACATAGATGTCAATGTAATGCCCGACAGGAAGTTCAGGAGAAGCGGAGACAATATACATGTTGATGTTAGTGTTCCGTTCTACGTTGCCGCCCTTGGGGGCGAGGTCGCTGTTCCGACTCTTGAGGGCGAAAAGAAGGTGAAGGTGGATGAGGGAACGCAGAGCGACAGCGAAATAATGCTAAAGGGGCATGGAATTCCGCATTTCAATAGAAACGGAGCGGGGGATGAGATTGTAAGGATAGTTGTTGATGTTCCAAAGAGCCTTACAAAAGAGCAGAGAGACTATCTGGAAAAATTCGCAAGCCTGGATTCAAAGAAAAAGAAATTCGGAATTTTCTAGCACTTTCACTTCAGCCTTATGCTGTCAAGGTTCATAGGCGCCCTTGCATCCACGTGCATCATCCTTCCCAGTGTTCTTGCCAAATCCTCGCACTTCTGCTCCTCTCCATGCATTGTGAATATCGTCTTTGGCTTTGGCCTCAGGTTCTCGACAAAGCTTACAAGCTGCCTCCTGTCGCTGTGGCCGGAAAAGCCCTCAACCGTATGCACCTCCATGTTTATTTTCACAGGTGTTAGCTTTCCATCCTCATCTGGAAGAGCCACGTCCTTGAGCCCGTTCTGCACCCTTCTTCCTAAAGATCCTGCGCTGTTGAAGCCAACGAACAGTATTGCATTCTTTGGATCCTCTGCAAGCATCCTCACGTATTCAAGGCTTGCTCCTCCATTAAGCATTCCGCCGCTCGCGACTATTACTGCTGGGCCTTTGTCCACTATGTCGCTGCGCTCTCCTTTCATTACCTCGAATATCTCGCTTTCGAACGGGCTCCTGTTGTTTAGTATCCTGTTCCTCAGCGATTCCTTCAGGTATTCCGGATAAGCGGTATGTATTGCGCTAGCCTCTAGTATCATTCCATCAAGATAAACTGGAACGTCAAGCTTGTACGGGCCCTCGTTAGCGAGGTAGCTCTCCAGGACGAGCTGCAATTCCTGCGACCTTCCGACAGCAAATACGGGTATTATGACCTTGCCCCCATTGCCTACAGTCCTCTTTATCGTTTCCATAAGATGCCTCTCTGCATCGTGCCTATTAGGAGTCACATCGCTTTGTCCTCCGTATGTGCTCTCCATGAACAGCGCATCAACCCTTGGGTATTTTACGCTGGCCGGATCAAGAAGCCTTGAGAATCCGTACTTGAAGTCTCCAGTATGCACTATGTTGTACATCCCCTCTCCTATGTGAAGATGCACTGTGCCGCTGCCGAGTATATGACCGGCATTGTGGTATGTAAGCTTTATCTCATCGGTTATATTTGTGACCTCGTTGTATTCTCTTGTTATCATGTGGGTCAGCATCTTCCTAACATCTTTCTCATCATACAATGGCGTTCCCCCGCTCCTTACCACAAGCTTGACATAGTCCTTGAGAAGCAGCGCTGCAAGGTCCCTTGTCGGCGGCGTGCAGTATACTGGTCCTTCATATCCGTACTTGAAAAGGTATGGAACAAACCCCATGTGGTCCATGTGCGCGTGCGTTATTATAACGGCGTTTAGCTCGTTTATCGAGAGGTTTGCGCTGTCAAGGTATGGAAATGCACGGTTTGCATCTGACCCGTTGTTTGCATCAACCCCCTTTGCGCCAGGCTCGGGGCTTATCCCGCAGTCTATTATGACCTTTGAATTAGGAGTTTCAAGAAGAAGGCTGCTTCTTCCTACTTCTCTGTATCCTCCAAGCGCCGTAGCCTTTAGCCATTCGCTCTTTGCCATTACCCTATTTATGTCCTTTCCAACTTTTGCAAGGAACTTTTTCCTGAATTCCTCTTCATTGAACATAAGCTGCCTTACTCCAGATATTGTGTCGCTCTCCATTGTCGGCATCCTCAATACCTTAGGTGACCATCCAGTCTCTATCGCAATGCTCTTTAGCGTGCTTCCTCCCTTTCCTATCACAAGGCCTGGCTTGAGCGCTTCTATGTAAACCTCTGAGAACCTGGCCATGAACCTAATGCTGTGCACACCAGCTTCCTGGGGAACCAGCAGTTTTATCTTCTCTGTTGCGCTTTCAGGGCTCATGAGAGACTGTTCATCGCTTCTTATGATCAGCTTCTTCTTTATTGATGATGCGATGTTCCTTACTATTGTGTCATCCTGGTAGAGAAGACGCGCGTTCTTCAGATAAAGGACTATGTCTGGACCCTCAAACTCTGCCTTTACGAACTTGGCGTCGCTGGGCAGCATTCCCTCTATCTTTCCAAAAAGCTCTTCAAGCTGCTCCTTAGAGCTATTTTTTCCTTTATCTCCGTTTCTTTCTTCCAATGAATCACAGAATTTGAACCACTTCTGATCGCTTTGTAGAAGTATAAAATTACTTTGCAGCAATCAACTTTTCCAAGTCTTTCCCGGAATATTCTGCATATCCGGTTTTTGTTATTGCGGCAACCAATATGTTGTCGCCAGTTGCAGAATCCCTTTTCATTGCAATGCTGAGCGCCTTTGCAACGCTCCTTATCGCATCCTTTGTCGTTATCCCCTTTTTGTAAGCGTCCTCTATGTAACCTATCGCAACCGGTGATCCGCTTCCAGTAGCTGTGAACTTTGTTTCCTCAGAATAGCCGCCGAATGGGTCTAGGCTGTAAAGCTGCGGTTCCTCTCCATCAAGTCCGGCAACTATAAGCTGAACATAGAATGGCATCATCTTGTTTTCCTGCAGTATAATAGAAAGAAGCGATGTCGCCGATTTTGGAGACAATGGTCTACCCTCATTCATCTTGTATATCTCGTTCTGCGCCTTCATTATCCTGATAAGCTCCTGCGCATCCCCCACTCCTCCAGCAATAGTCATTGCAAGATTGCTGTCAATCTTGAATACCTTCCTTGCCTCTGAGCTTGCAATATAAGTGTCCATAGTAGACCTTGAATCTGATCCTATAACAACACCGTCGCTGCAGATAACCCCTATTGTTGTTGTTCCTTTCATGTATTTTTCATATCCAGATTTGTCGTCCATTTTAACCCCTTAACGAGAAATGAATTGAGAATTAAAGAAAAGATGCATCCACATCTTTCAATTCGCCTTAATTAGTTAGCCATAGTTAAATATAAAAGGCTATCTATATTTTTTGCAAAAGTTAATCAATCAAAAATAAAAATTGGGTGGAAAGTCCTAGCAAAATGGAAGCGCTGCTCTTTTTTCAGAACTCAAGCTGGCTTCCGTTGCCTATGAACTGCCTCTTTGCGTCGTTTATCTCTGCGTATGCAAAGGTTCGGTGCACCTTTGTCACCTTGACTTTGTATGTGTTTCCAATCCTTGTCTTCGCGTTCCTTATGAAGACAACAAGGTTGGCTATTCTGCCAATTCCCTCTCCCCGGGCGCCCTTGGCGTTCACTCTCAGGTCATACAATGACCCTTCCTCCACTCTCTCATTTATTCCATCCATTTCCTCACCCAACATGAATGATAATTTTTTTCAAATTTTCTGGACCCAATTCTCTTACAGAGTAATATGAAAACATAGCTTTTTAAACGTGCTCTGTAGAAATCAAAAATTTTGACAGTTGTCTAACCCCACCGAAAAAATTTCTTCAAATTTTTTGTCGTCGGATTTTCCTCTGCGGCTTCATCATTATGTATAGGATTCCAAGGCATACAACAAAAAGGACGAGCATAACTATGAACGAATCATTTCTATATGAATCTATTTTGTTTTCCTGCTCTTGCGCGCTCTGCATTGCGCTGTTTAGAAGAGGATAAGCCGCATTTGGATCCGTCTTTGATACGTTTATCGCATTGTCAAGATAGCCGTATGCCTGTGAAAGGTTCGGTGAAAAGAAAAGGTATGTGCTCTTGTTCACAGTATTTAGAAAAGACTCTGTGCTGTTTATCGCAATTGATATGCTTGTATTGCTCGCACCGCTTGCAAATGCATTAAGAATAAACAAAAAGAGCAATAGGGTTGAACCTATTGCTATATAGAGGATTTTCATCTAATCATAGATTTACATCTATGTTCAATTGCTCCTTTAGCTCCCTGTACCTGTTTCTTATAGTCACTTCTGTTACTCCGGCAACATCCGCTACCTCCTTCTGAGTCCTTCTTTCGCCGCACAGCGCCCCGGCAATGTATACCGCGGCTGCGCTCACGCCTGTTGGGCTTCTTCCTGAGACTAGCCCTCTCTTCATTGCCTGCTTCAGAAGCTCTATAGACTTCTCCTGCGCCTCCCCGGAAAGCTTGAGCGAGTTCACATATCTTGGAACATAGCTTATAGGATCTGTAAGAGGAATCTTAAGGCCAAGCTCGTGGGATATGACTCTGTATGCTCTTCCTATCTCTTTTTTTGGAAGTCCAGATATGCTTGATATCTCATCAAGGGTTCTAGGCATTCCAGCGCTCCTGCAAGCGGCATAGATAACAGCCTGAACAACAGTCTCTATAGGCCTTCCCCTAATCATGTTGCTCTGAACGCACTTCCTGTAAAGAAGTGCAGCGTTTTCCCTTATATTGTCTGGAAGCCCAAGATAGCTTGCAACCCTGTTGAGCTCTGGCAATGCAATAAGGTAGTTCCTTTCGCTTGAGCTGGATATGCTTGCACGTTTGTGCCACTTCCTCATTCTGTAAAGCTGGGCCTGCCTTTTTGATGGAATTCTAACTCCTCTTATATCCTTGTTGTATAGGTCTATTTCAGTCACAAGGCCGCGGTTTGGCTTTGTGTACTTTATTGGAGCGCCAGTCCTTGCACGTGCATTCCTCTGATCAGCATCGAATGCCCTCCACTCCGGTCCAGTGTCTGTTGCATTTTCCTCTATTACTAATCCACAGTTATTGCAGACAAGCTCTCCCCTTTCATTGTCAAATATTATGTCGCTTGATCCGCATGATGGACACCTCTTTGGCTGCCCCTGTACTTCGTGTTCAGATACCTGCATGCTGAGCTGCTGCGATCCCGAACTAGAAGGGTATGTGCTTTCGCTGAATGAGCTTCTTGGCCTCCCCCTTTTCCTTTTCACAGGCCCGTCTGTTATGCTTAGCTTGTTGTCCTGTACAACAATCTTCCTTATCTCAGACTGGGAGTTCTGCGCCTTGTTCTTTGTTGATTTTGAATTCTTGGCCATAGTTTTTCACCATGTTGTTTTAGCATGAAATTTGCTGGGTAAAACAAGTAAAAACATTTATAAATTTTTCTATAATCAGCAATATAAATTTGAACAAATAGATATTTAAACCTTTCGGTAGGTAAACGCCAAAAATCCTGTCGAGGAAGCTTCGAGGGATGAAAATGACAAATTTCCGGAACTTTTTGGGCTATTTAAAAATAGGATTTTCGCATGGGTTCCTTAACTTCCGGTCAATATCAATATCAATAAGGTTTTTAAACTTGACATATGATATGATTTCAGGCGATTAGATGAAAATAAGCGAAATCTACAGCATGGATATATATAGCGACAACGGACAGTATCTCGGAGAGGTTCGTGATGCTATAATAGATTTGGAAAGAGGAGAGGTCAGCAGACTTCTTATGCAGGAATGGAGAAGCTCGGACAAGACAGAAGTGAGAAGAATACTGCAGCAAAAGAGCGTATTGTTCAAGAACGTGAAGAACGTAGGAGATGTTGTTCTTGTTTCTGGAGGGGTTCCGGGAGCGCAGAGGGCAACAATCGGAGAATCGAGCGGAGAAGTAGTTGATCTTGCGGTAAGATAATAATTTTCTTCGTCTAAAACCCACACAATGTGTGGGTTCTTTTTATTTTGTTTTGTGTTTATGCAGTAGTCGGAATTGGGCGCCTCTCTTGCTCTAGTTCTCTAAGGGCCTCCTGTTCAATATTAGTAGCAACGCCATATCTGTATATCATGTCATCGCTTCCAACAAAAGAATAGCCTCCATCTTTGCCGCTCCGCAAGGCATGTTTGAAATCAGGAACTGGCTGGACAACCTTGTTTTTATACCTCTCAAATATTCCTCCAAGTACTGGGTGCTGTAAAACAATCATCTGTATTTGCAAGTCGCAAACCTGATTTTGAAGTGTGGCTACCTTTTCCTCCAATATTTCTTGGGGGGATTTTGGTTTAACTGGGGCTTCATTATTTTTAAAGGATATCTTTTTTAAGTACATCAGTTTCTCCTCCCCAGGATGCGCAGCCGCATAATCAACCCAAATATTGCGCCTATTTGCTTCCAATCTGAACAGCTCTGACAACTTTTCTTTCAAATTTGCTACCGTATTAGTTTCTTGAACACCTATCATTTAATCACATAATAGTGAGCGATTTCCACATATTTATGCTTTTGCTTTATTCAAATTCTTGCTATGATTATTTACGGATTTGGAAATTTGTCTGCCACATCATTTTTCTTCCTTTATCGCCTTTGGCAGCTTTATCCCTCTTTGGTTTAGATAGTTTCCTGAATATGCGTTCTGCACCCTGCTGTTCGTCTTCTGGAATATTATATGCGCGAACCTCTGCCCTGGGGAAAGCATTATGCCGTATGGCGCATTGTTTATCACTTCAAGGGTTATTGTTCCCTTAAATCCAGCATCTATTATTGTTGGAGGAAGAGTAAGCCCGTGCCTGGCCCATGTGCTTCTCAGTTCAACAAATCCCATCACATCATCTGGCATTTCCATGTATTCAAGTGTTGAAAGAAGAACCTGTTCGTGCTTTTTTATAACAAGGGTTTGCGGCCTCTTAACCAGCTTGTATGTTTCACTCACATGGTTCTCGTTTTTTGGATCAAGTACAAATCCCTCGCTGAATTCGTTGTGGTGTGCAATTTCGTTGGCTAATCTAAAGTCTATTCCATTCTCCCTGACAGTCTCTTTTGAGAATGGCTTTATCACTATCCTCTTGCTCTTTATCGCATTTATAAGGTCGTAGTCTGAAAGAATCAAGTAACCACTAAGAATATTTGCATCAAAGAGTTTTTATTTATTATTGAAAACAGATTTCCCAACAAAGTATAAAAATATAGGATATCATATATTTGTGGTAATTATGCGTGTTATTGTAACAAGCAATCTTACGAAAAGGTTCGGAAAACTCACAGCTGTGAACAGGATAAACCTTAGCATAGAAGAGGGCGAGATGTTTGGATTGCTTGGACCGAATGGGGCGGGAAAAACAACCATGATAAAGATACTGACAACTCTCATTCAACCAACCTCTGGAAGTGCAACTGTTAACGGCAACGATACGGTAAAGAATCCAAATGCTGTAAAGAGGGAAATCGGATGGGTTGCATCAGAAGTAATACTCGACGATGATCTAACAGTATTGGAAAACCTGAAATTGCAGGCTGATCTTCAGGGAATAAATGAATGGAGGAAAATGGCCGACAGTTTGCTAAAATATTTTGGAATAGAGGATTTTGGGAACGCGCGTGTAGGTACATTGTCAACAGGCATGAGAAAGAAGCTGGAGATAAGCGAGGCTCTGCTCGGCTCTCCAAAGATAATCTTCATGGATGAACCTACCATAGGACTTGACGTGGGCACGCGCAGCATGCTTTGGGACCTTATAAAGAAGATAAGAGAAGACAATAAGGTTACGATATTCCTTACAACGCATTATATGGAAGAGGCTGATGAGCTGTGCGACAGGATAGCGATAATAAGCAAGGGCGTTATAGCTGCGATCGGCACTCCAGAAGCGCTAAAATCAAAGGTAGGAGGGGATGTGCTGGAACTGACTGTCACGAATAACTTCTACACAAATTCCATAAAAAGCCTGAAATGGAAAAGGAATGGAAATGTTGTAAGAATAGAATTAAGGAGAGGAAAGGATTCAGTAGTATCTGTGCTAAAAAAGATAAATTTGTTTGTAGTTGATTCTGTGAAACTCATACGGCCAAGCTTGGATACCGCATTTATGAAGATAACGGGCTCTACAATGGCTGAACAAGAAACGCATATGGACATGAGGAAG
>JASHUQ010000107.1 GCA_030039935.1 Microcaldota archaeon | reverse complement strand
AAAAAAGATGAAGGCATAAGAGACCAGACAAAAAGGCACCTGTTCATTGCAAAGATGCTTGGCATAGACCATCTTGTAGTTGCGGTGAACAAGATGGATTCTGTCGGGTATGACGAAAAGAAATTTGAAAGCGTAAAGGACGGGCTTAAGGGCTTCATAAAAAAGATAGGGTTTGCTGAGAAAAATGTGAAGTTTGTCCCAGTATCAGCTTACAAGGGAGACAACCTTGTAAAGAAAAGTCAGAAAATGAAATGGTACAAAGGAAAATCCATTATTGAGCAGCTGTATGATGAATCAAGGCCTGGCAAGGCAGGCAGGAATGAAAATTTAAGGCTTTTGGTCCAGGGGATTCTTGAAGGTAAGAAAAACCTTATTGTTGGAAGAGTGGTAAAAGGAAGAGTGAGGATAAATGACAATATTCGCATATCTCCATTAAAGGCAAATGCAAGAGTACAGAACATTACAGTAAAGGGTAAGAGGGTAAAGTCCGCCAAAAAAGAGGAAAATGTGGCGCTGCAGGTCAACAAGAAAATAAACCAGGATATAAGGGGATCTGTAATATACGAGAGTTCGCATTGTCCGGAGCCAAAAGAGAACATAAAGAGCCTGATATTTGTTACAAATAGGCTTGGTAAAGATCTGAGTATAAAATTCAATGGAATAAGTGTGAACTCAAAGAGCATAAGAGTATTGAGGCATATTGATACAACTACTGGAGAAGAAAAGACAAGAGGAAAGATAGAACCATTAAATGCTGTAATCGCTGAGCTAAAGCTTGCAAAGAAGATACCTGCGGAAAGCTTTGACGAAGTAAAAGAATTGGGAAGATTCGTACTATACTCAAACAACAACTTCGCAGGCATGGGGATAATCAGATAAATGCAAAAGATGCGTAGTTTACAACGCTTGTGTAATCTCCTGTTTCATCTCCGGAATTGGAATTGCTAAGCAATACTCCCTTTTTTGCACCTTTGTTCCTTGAAAACAGCAGAGATACTGTTATAGGGCCGAATCCGCATGAGGTCTCATTGCTTTTTTCCTTTAATTCATAGAATTTCCTATAATCCATTTTTTCTAGCTGCTCGAATAGCGGTTTGTCCTTCTTTGATGCTATTGATGCCGATTCGTAATGATTGAAATCAGAGCTTGCGATGACAATAACGTTCCTCTTAAGCTTTCTTACCGCACTTTCTATGGAATTTGAAAGCAGCTCAGCGCTTTCGATGCTCTGGTCTCCCATGCAGATGAAGCAAGCCTTTTTGCCAGGAATCGTTCTTTGCATGAAAGGTAGTTGTACCTCTATAGAGTGCTCATACCTGTGTGCTGTCTCATCGATGCTTAAACCATCTGCACTTGCAATCTCTTTTGAAAGCTCCTTGTCGTTGCTAACAACTCCCAGAACATTAGACCAATCTTCAATGGATACTGATATTGGTGTGCCATAACCTGTGTGGTTCGGTCCGACGAATATCAGGGTTTCTATATTTTCAAGGTTTTTGTTTAGAGATAATGCCTTGTAAGTGTATGCTGCTGTCTTTCCAGAATAAACATAGCCAGCATGTGGTGCGACAAACGAGGCAGCGCTTGTAACATCATTGCTTACTTTTGCATTCTTCATCGCACTGTCTATAAATGCAATAAGCTCTTTCTTGCTGGAAGGATAGAACTGTCCTTGAACTGCCGGGTTTCTTACACTCATAAACATCATTTATCAAGCACAATTAATAATTCTCAAGTATAATGTAATCTGTGATTTCTTGAAGCTTATGCTCTACCTTGACATGGACCACTTCTTTGCTGCGTGCGAAGAGGTAAGGCATCCTGAGTTCAAGGGAAAACCCCTTGTTGTTGGCTCTGCGCCAAAAGAGAGCATGATGAAAGGGGTTGTGCAGACTTGCAATAGGGAGGCAAGGAAGTTTGGAGTGCACAGCGCAATGCCAACGAGAGACGCATACAAGCTGAATCCCAAGTTGGAATACATACAGGCCGACTGGGACTACTATGAAAATGTATCGAACAGGATAATGGAGTTCCTTTCATCTTATAAGCTGAAGATGGAGGTTGACAGCATAGACGAGGCTGTAATGGAAATAGATGTGAATGATTACAAAGAAGCAATGAAGCTTGGAGAAGAGATAAAGAAAAATATAAAGGAGAAGTTAGGCCTGCCGTGCACAATAGGGGTAAGCAAAGGCAAGATATTTGCTAAGATGGTCTGCGATGCGGCAAAGCCCGATGGGCTAAAGGCAGTAGAAGAAGAGAAGATACAGGAATTCCTTAACGACAAACCAGTAGAGAAGATACCTGGGATTGGGCCGAAAACGAGGGACAAGCTCAATTCAATAAAAATCAAGACGATAGAAGAGCTGGCAAAGACAGACCCTATGGTACTCATAGACATGCTTGGCTCATTTGGAAAGGAATTGTTCACGCTTGCAAACGGGAAGGACAACAGCGTTATAGTTGAAAATTCAAACATTGTCTCGATAAGCAGGGAAAGAACCCTTGAAAGGAACACTGACAAGATTGACGATATTAATAAAATGATAGAGAAGCTTGCAAAGGAGGTAATCGAAGATGTAAAGAAAAGGAATGTTGTGTTCAAGACTATTGGCGTAAAGGCAAGGTACTTTGACTTCACAGACAAGATAAAGAGCAGAACATTCAGCAATTATTCCGGATCAGAAGAGCTTGTGCTCAAGACTGCAAGCTCTTTGATAAAAGATCTTGTAAATGAAAAGCCTGTGAGAAAGGTAGGAGTACGAGTCTCTTCATTAGTCAATAGGGGAGGACAGCGCTCCCTATCGTAGCTATTTCTTCATGTTTTGGAGGTAATCCCTGACTCTTAATGCAGCCTTTATTCCACTTGCAGCAGCTGTTCCCGCCTGTCTGTAATATCTATCAGCATCATCTCCAGCCACAAAAATTCCATCTATGTCAGTAAGCACCTCATTCCTTGTAACAATGTAGCCAAGCTCATCAAGCTTTATCTTTCCTTTTAGGAATCCTGTGTTTGGAGAATGTCCAATTGCAACAAACACACCTTCAACTTTAAGTGTTGATGTCTTGTTGTTTTTTGCATCTTTTACTTTAATTCCACTGACCTTGAGCGTCTTTGAGTCTCCAAGTATTTCTTCAACCTCAGTATTCCACAACACTTTTATTTTCGGATTGCTCAGTACCTTTTGCTGCATTATCTTGCTTGCCCTGAATTGGTCCCTTCTGTGTATTATTGTTACGCTCGTGCAGAACTTCGTAAGGAATAGCGAGTCTTCCATTGCTGTATCTCCTCCTCCGATAACAGCAACATCCTTGTTTTTGAAAAAAGGCCCGTCGCAATTATGAACTATGCTATTAGTTGTAACATATGTGTTATTTCCTGATACGGCAAGGTTGTATACCAATCCATTATATTCCCTCTTTCGTATTTCTTTTATCGGCAATATTGCATGGGTTTTTGTAAGAAATGCATGGAAATTCATCCTTGATCTATGTTTTAATATAGGATGTTGCTCTTCGACGATTTTGCTCATTTGTTTTAGCCAAGGCCCTCCAACAATAAGCTGGTAGACATCGCTCTTGAATTCGGCCTTGCGACCGTCAATATTGCTGAGTCTAAGCGTATCAAATTTTCTTTTTTCGACACCAGGAAGTACACCTAAACGAAGTAGCATTAATTTCAACTGCTCAACAAGTTCACGCGAGCTAGTCGTTATTATAAAATCTTTTTTCCGCATGCATCCATCACCACGCCACATCCCTAATATTATTTCCTTTTGTATCTCTTTCTCCACTAATGCATATTCGTGAGGTAAATGTTTTTCAGAAGAATAGGTACCAAAAAATTTATCAAATAATAAGCTTAAAATTTTGGAATGCGCAGTTATACGAATCACTGAATTTTCTTTTTTGATTGTAGATGTAATGCCAAAATGTTTTTTTATTATCTTAGCGCATTCATTAGCATAGGTATATTCCTTAGAGGAAAATGCGAATGATATTCCTCTTTCGTGCGCGAATCCTTCTGATAAGTAATATCCAAATAATCTTGCTAGTTGTTTATCAACCTTTACCAAATTTTTTATACGGTGAGACGAATAAGTTTCGTTTTTCAGCATTACCTTTCCATGTTGATCAACATTTAGGTTTAATTCCTTAGATATATTTATTATTGGTGATTTCTTAATTTCTTGAGGTATTGGGTACAAAACCATGTCATTTATCTTTAAATCGCTAGCTGGAGACCAGGTAGGTCCTATCCATTTCATCTTCCAGTAATAAGGACCAGTGCCTCTTTCTAACCTCATTACTAGTACCTCATGATTTGGTGTTAGTTCTGTTAACTCAGATCTAAAATATCTTGTTTTAAATGATATCAATCGTCCTTTGTATTTACGTGTCATGATTTCAGAAACTTTTCTAAATGATCCATCTATTGTGAGAACTCTAGAGCCTGTCATTATAGATGATATTTCCTTTGTAGATGCATTCGCTACTATAAGTGATGATGGTGTCAGGCACGTAGCGCATGTGCTTACTCCCACTCCCATAAACTTCATTTCTGACGGTATTCCTAGAAGCTTCGCATTTGCCCCTGTTGCCAATATCACAGAATTCGCTTCGTATGCCTTGCTTCCCACAAATACTCTGAATGGCCTCTTTGAGAAGTCAACATCTGTAACATTCTCTTTTATGAACCTTGTCCCGAACCTTGCCGCCTGCTTTTCCATCCTTTCTATTATCTCTGGCCCTTGTATTCCTTCTGGAAAGCCTGGCATGTTGTCAACCGTTGTTGTAAGAAGAAGCTGTCCTCCAGATATAGCACCAGCAATAACAAGAGGATTAAATTCCTCTCTTGAAGTGTAGATCGCTGCACTAAGCCCTGCGGGCCCTGATCCTATAATTATTACATTCTCAACCATTAGAACACAGTATATTTGTTCTTGTTCAAAGGATTTAATAACCTTCTCAGTGATTTGAAGAAGGCGACTTGATGATTCAGATTAATGACCATTTCATATCATTGGATAAAAGGGAAAAAGGTTCTGATATAGATTTTATATCCCATGCGCATTCTGATCACATATCAGCTGCAAAATCGTCAAAGAGGATACTTGCAAGCAGAGTAACAAATGAGCTTCTCAGAGAAATGAGAGATATTGAAAACCAACAAGAATATGAGATCCCAAAAGAGATTAGGCTCATAAACGCAGGACACATTCTTGGATCAAAGCAGATTGTTGTAAATGATGAAAAGAACGGAAGGAAGGTTGTTTACACTGGTGATTACCAGCTTCAAAAGTCGAGATCCTGTGAAGCAATAGAGATAGAGGAAGCAGACACTCTGATTGTTGACTCAACATATTACCAGAAAGATGTGGAATTTGATGAAAGGAATGATGTTGAAGACTCCATAAGATACTGGACAGACTTGAAGCTTCATGACGGCATTGTCTTATTCGGAACATATGCGCTTGGAAAGGCGCAGGAGCTGATATCTATACTAAATGAAAATGGAGTGTTTCCAATAGTGAGCAAGAAAATAAGCAAGGTAAACGGAGTCTACAAGAGAAATGGGATAAAACTCGATTATACCTCAGCATATGAAGGAAACGATGACTACCAAATGGTGTTGAGGGGAAACTTTGTTGCAGTTGTAGAGAACTCTATCCTAAACACTATGGCCGCAGCATTATCTGAACTTTACAACAAAAGGATTTACACTGCGGTTGCAACAGGATTTGCAAAAATGATGACATTCAATACAGATGTGCAGTTTCCTCTTAGCGACCATGCTGACTTCAGGCAATGCATGGACTACATAAATGAAACTGGGGCAAGGAAAGTTCTTACATATGGACCAAACAGGCTTGCGCTTGCTGAGAACCTTGTAGAAAAAGGATACGATGCAATGCCATATTAAGCTGCTGCCCTGCTTTTTGCGTTTGTGGTGTTTTTAGCAGCAACGGATTGCTCGTGTAGCAGATATCCTGATTTAATCCTGCCACTCTCGGCAATGCCAAGTCCCTCCAGTATCCTCATAGATGGAAGCTTTGTTAAATCGTGCAGCGCAAGCTGGATTGCAACAATCTTAATTCTTGGTTCGGTGACCCTTGCACGCTCTAATGCCTTTTCAAAGTTGAGCGAATGTCCGTAATCAAGAGCCGCCATATATGCACATGCCATGCATATCTCAGCATGGCCTCTTCCAAGTCCTCCTTCATATCCATATGTGTAGATCATCCTTAGCATGCTTCTCTGCGCATCCCTCTGGAATGCAGTTTCTCTTAATACCTCTGCTGCGGCCTTTATGTGAAGCCACCAATTATCATTCTGGAGCATCTTGAGAACATGGCTGTCAGCCTTTTGAACAATTGAATCCAGTTCCTCAAGTCTTTCGCTTGCGCCATTGTTATCTTCTCGCTTGCTTAGGCCGACCTGTAATTCCTTGAATCTTGATTCAATAGCCTCTTTTAGCTCATCTGCCATTCTTTCCTGCTCAGCTCCAATTGCAGCTGTTAGCTCAGTTCTCAATCTTGAGGTCAACTTTTCTAAGTCCTGGTTTGCAATCGAAGGTTTCTTTGGTTTTGCAGCACTTGAATTGGCTTGCTTAGCCGGTGCTTTCTGAACTTCTGCCCTTTTCCTAGTAGGTTGAGTGAAAATACTTGCGACATTCCTTACATTGGATACGTTTGCGCGCATTGCCTTCGCAACCTTCTCATAATCGAATCCCTTTTCATGCGCTATGCAAAGTGCGCAGACAGCGCCAGCAACTATTACGTTTGGGCTTTCTTTCAAATTCATTTGCTGGGCATTATATATCATTTTTGCAATGCTCCTCATTGCCTGGCCAGGAAGACCAAGCGATGATAGTATTGGCCTTGCGCCTTCGAAATCCTTTCCAAATCTCGTTCCTCTCGCAACAGCAAAAAAGGCATTTATTGTCTTGCTCACCTGAGGTCGTTTTTCGCTTTTGCTTACCATATTACTACCAAAACCACCAGTGAGTTAAGCGAATAAGATATATATTTGTTTTGATGGGCCCGGGGAGATTTGAACTCCCGACCTTTCGATTATCAGTCGAACGCTCCAACCAGACTAAGCTACGGGCCCAATATAAGAAATTAAATGCTTTTCACTTCTATTACTTTTCCGCCTGGTTCCTCTTCACGGAACACCTGGGTTTGAAACTTGAATATTTTTACACTTGGTTGCATCCAGTAGTTTGACGGGATTCCAGCCTTTGCACAGACCTCTTCAAGAAACTTCTTCTCATTCCATTTCTGCTCTACAGCAACTTGCGGAAGAAACAATCCGGAATAGAGTCCGTATCTTGCCATCACTCCATCCTTTCCTAT
>JASHUQ010000106.1 GCA_030039935.1 Microcaldota archaeon | reverse complement strand
ATACTGTTTCTAATGAGCTCAATGATGCAGCAAGTGAAAGTTCACCTCCTGCTATTGCCTCTGTTGATACAGTGTTTGTTGCTGTTCCTGGTGTCGGGCTTTTCAGAGTTCCAGATTGTCCAGGCTCCAAATAAGCGAGTATTGTCCAGTTCTGTCCAAGAAGGCTTATCTGCGCATTGTTTACTGTACCAGATCCTGTTTCTGCTGGTATTGGCTTGTTGAATACAGCCTGATAAGCTCCGCCAGCATCAGCAACAACAAAATTCTGCGTGTTTGTGTTCTGGTCATATACTGGCAATCCTGTTAGCCATAGGTATTCTGTTTCCCCATATGCGCCGGAATTTGTCAATAGGCTTCCCATCTGCGAGTTTGTCACTTGCAGTATGTTGTCTCCTGATGTTCCGTCATTGAATGGGTTTACAGTGAATGACAATCCGCCGTCATCCTGCGTTGATACATATCCTCCTGGTATGTCTTCTACATTAGTATATGGAGATGTTGCAGGAGACCCAGAAATAAGGCTTGTTTCCTGGTATGCATAGCCTGAGCTTGCCGTTTGCACAGTCTTTGTAGCTGATGGGTTTCCAAGCTGTATTCCCTTATTTAGTATAGAACCAATCAATGCCTGGAATGAATAAGATCCCTGTGCATATGCTGTTCCTGACTCATTTAAGAATACACTTGCTGCTGTAGCTGTTGTCCCAGCTGCTCCGCTTCCCGATACAACAACACTAAGCTTTGCCTGGTTTGATGCATTGTTTGTTACGCTTGCTGTTATTCCCTGACTAGAATAAGCAAGGTTTCCTATTGCAGCCGCAATGTTAGCCGCTGCTATTCCGTCGCTTATCTGAGCCTTTGATCCAACAACAATTGTCACTTGTGGCTGACCATTGCTGTTTATTATTGGAATGTTGCTAAACGAAACTCCTGTTGGTGTCGCTCCGACTCCAAAAGCCAATCCTACTCCTAACAGTGCTGCCCCTGCAGCAACTGCAGCTATCCTTTTTGCATTCAATTTTCTCATATTCTCACTTGATTAAGTGTGTGAATTAACATGATTGGTAAAGTATTTAAATAGATAGGTTATACTTAGCAATTTTTTTATAAATACAATTTTATACTTCGTTATTTGTCAGATGTCCTTTCTTTTTTCAACGACCTCTCTATATCATTGCTTATTTTTTATCCCTTTTTTTCTTAATGCAAGTCCAAGAACAGTAATAATGGCTATTACTATGATTACAGCAATTATATATACAACGTAGAATGGCACCTGTAACCCTTTATAGTATATTGTGGTTGTAGTAGATATGCTTGTGGTAGTTGTAATATTTGCAAGGAATATCCCGGCAATGTGCTTGTTTGGAGCTGTAAACCTTATTATGCACCTTCCAGGGAGCAGTATGTAGTTGTATATTGGAATCCATGTATTGTTGCTAAGGTAGAATGGAGATATCAGATTTGAGTTAATGCTGCAGTTGTACCCTATTGTCACGTTTGTCACAACGTTCTTGTTTGTTGACACATTAAGATAAAACACGTATATTTTGGTGTAGTTTGGCGGCGCAGTTGAATTTGTTGTAAGGTTTGTGAGCTCAACAAACGCCTTTATCGCATTTGCCCCAGATTCAGACAAGTGCACTATGAAATTGCCGCTGGAGAAGTTGACATCTGTAGCCGATGTGTTTGTTGCATTGACAGACACTGCCTGTGTCATGTTTATTGTGGTTGTGCTCAATGAGGTTGAAGTGGTTGATGTTGTAGATGATGTTGACAATGAGGATGTTGACAGCGATGATGTCGATGTTGTATTTGTTATTATTGTTGTCGATGAAGATGATGTAGATGTGGTTGACGTGGAAATTGTTGATGAGGATGATGTTGAAGTTGATGATGTTGAAGATGTGGATGTTGAAGATGTAGATATTGACGATGTGGATGTTGTTGAAGGCCCTATCCTTGTATTGTATATCACATTATAGGTTCCACCATATACAGTATAATTCTGGCCGCAGTTCACATATCCAAGCCCGTACGTATCGCCAGAATATGTATACGAGTTTGGACTTTGCGAGAAAGAGCATGCGAAATTGAATACCAATGACTCTGTGCTTGGGAACTTGATAACTATTGGAACATCGCTTTGGGTGTATGAGGATGATGAAACAACCTGTCCATTGTCATTCAGAACATATGTATCGAATATTATTGCACCTCCTGATGGATTTACATTGTCTGTGAGCTCAACAGATTCCTGTGTAGTGCCTCCTCCGGATGATTTCTTATTGACAGTTATTTGCGCTGCGGTTGTGTTGATCGTGTTTGGTACCGCATCGGTGCCGTATAATACAAAATAATAGGTTCCAGTGGATGTGCTTGATGATGTGGCAAATATCGCATTCTGCGACTGTGCCTCTCCGTTTGTTGCGCCAATGCCAAGCAGCGTATTTGCCTCAAGTGAGTTTGCGCTTGTGAACGTTGGAACAGACCCAATGCTTGCAATCCACTGATATGTATATGGAGATGTGCCATATTCCAATCCTGAATCTGTTATTTCTGCGGTTTGCCCCTGCGTTACTGACTGTGAAGATGGCGATGGTGTTCCTATAATAAGAGGGGAATTAACCATAAAGTTGGATGAATATACGGAATTCTTTGTCTCTGGTGTGTTTGCAGAGTCTGTTACTGTAACATTTGCAACAAAACTGCCTATTGCTGTTGTGGTGTATGTGAATGAATTGGATGAACCGGTATTGCTTGTCAATTCAAGATCGTTTGATGCGTATGAGATTATGAAATTATAGGTGTATGCACCTGTTCCTGTTGATACAGCTGGAATCGATAATGTTATGGGTTGCCCTGAATTCAATGCGTTTGTGCTTAATGTTGGAGCAGGGGGCGTTGCGAGTGCGCTGTGCACTATTATCAGAATATTGCCAGATGTTAATGTTTGCGGAGTAAATGCACTGTCTGTTATTGTGTAGCAGAATAGAGTGTTAGATGTAGGAGAATTCGTTATTGTCTGGGTTGTTCCGCTTGAAACAACAGTGTTTGATGAGCCGCATGTGGTTCCAGTACTAGAATACCATTGATAGGAATATGGCGTTGTTCCTCCGCTTGGGTTTGCTGTGAGCGTTGCGGTTTGACTGGAATCAAGCACCGCGTTGTTTGACGTGGGTGTTCCTGCAGATAATGCCGAATTTATATTAACGTTTGTTGTCGCAGAATTTGCAGTGACTGGCAGTGTATTGCTGTCAGTTACAGAAATGCAGTAATAGTTTCCTGCTATAGGAGTTATTGCATTGAATGTATAGGTTTGGCCTGTTATTCCGGATGCCTGCTGTGCAACAGATGTGTCTGAAAGGCAACTCTGCGATGTTCCAGTATAAAGGATTGCGTTGAATGTTGGAACTCCGGCCTCCCAGTTTCCGGTAAATGCGAGTGTTTGTCCAGAGTCTATAGTCGGAGTTGTTGGAGCGATTATAACATTAGACAATTGCAGTGCACTGCTGCTTACTGTAAGCGTCTTGATGATAGGAGAATTGGCAGTTTCTGGGATATTTGCGGTATCAACAACAATAACATTGAACTCAAGAACATTGCTTGCATAAGAGATTGGCATGTCCCATTTATATGTATAAGTATTTGAATCAATGCTGGTGAACAATTTGCTTGTGAGTATATTTCCAGTTATCTCATTCGCTATAATGAAATTATAGGAATATGGAGATGAACCTCCTATTATGTTTGCAGTAAGATATATTGTTGATCCAGCAGCAACGCTTGCAGGCAATTGAGGTATGGAGTTAAGCGTGACAGCGGATAACGCTGGGTTTACTGTGATTAGCTCGTTTCCTGAAGTCAGAGTCTGCTGTGAGCTGGCAGAGTCTGTTACTGTGTAGCAGAACAGCTCTGTGTTTGTAGGCGTATTTGTCACGCTGCTTCCTGTACCGCTTGCCACTATAGTATTGGATGAGCCGCATGTGGTTCCAGTACTAGAATACCATTGATAGGAATATGGCGTTGTTCCTCCTGATGGACTTGACGTAATTGTTACTTTCTGCCCAAGATCAACTACCTCGTTCTGGGTTGAGGGATTGCCTGCACTGAGTGCGCTGTTGACTATGAAGTTGGATGAATATACGGAATTCTTTGTCTCTGGTGTGTTTGCAGAGTCTGTTACTATAACATTTGAGACAAAATTACCTGTTGCTATTGTGGTATATACGAATGAGTTTGATGAACCTGCACTGCTTGTGAATTCAAGATCGTTTGATGCGTATGAGATTATGAAATTATAGGTGTATGTACCTGTTCCTGTAGACGGAACTGGAATAGAGAGTGTTATGGATTGTCCTAAATCTAATATATTTCCACTAAGTGTTGGTGCTGGGGGCGTTGCGAGTGCGCTATTGACAACAATAAGAACATTACCAGAGGTTTGTGTTTCTGCGGTGTTTGCACTGTCTGTTACTGTGTAGCAGAATAAGGTATTAGATGTAGGAGAGTTTGTTATTGTCTGGGTTGTTCCGCTTGAAACAACAGTGTTTGATGAGCCGCATGTGGTTCCAGTACTAGAATACCATTGATAGGAATATGGTTGTGTGCCTTCACTTGGATTTGCAGTGAGTGTTGCTGTTTGGCCAGAATCTATTATAGCGTTTGGTGTGGAAGGATTGCCTGCACTTAGTGCGCTGTTGACTATTATTAATACATTACCTGAGGTTTGTGTTTCTGCGGTGTTTGCACTGTCTGTTACTGTGTAGCAGAATAGAGTGTTTGATATTGTCC
>JASHUQ010000105.1 GCA_030039935.1 Microcaldota archaeon | reverse complement strand
ATGCCGTTCAATGATTATATTGCAGTTCTATCTGGACTTATCCTTGCAATACTCATATTCTGGATAACAGACTACTTTACTGGAAATGTGAGCAAGCCAGTTGTTAAGATCGCAACAGCGGCGAAAGGTGGAGCTGGAACAGATGTTATAATGGGGCTTGCAGTTGGACTCAGAAGCACATGGCTTCCAGTGATTGTTGTTGTAGCAGCAATACTGATAAGCTATGGAGTAACTGGCAGTGTCTATGGAATAGGAATAGCAGCGGTTGGAATGCTTTCCCTTACAGCAACAATACTTACTATAGATTCATTCGGGCCAATAACAGACAATGCTGGCGGAATCGCAGAAATGGCTGGAATGCCGCACAGCGTAAGAAAGGTTACAGATAAATTGGACGCTATTGGAAACACTACAAAGGCAACAACAAAGGGATATGCGATAGGAGGAGCGGCTCTTTCTGCTACTGCACTTTTCGTTGCGTTCGCCCAGGCTGTTGGTCTTCCTACTCTTAATGTTCTGAATCCTTATGTAACTGCTGGAATATTCATAGGAGCTCTTCTTCCATTTATTTTCTCGTCATTCCTTATGGAGGCTGTTGGGCATGCTGCAAATATGATGGTAAATGAGGTAAGAAGACAGGTTAGAACAATAAAGGGATTGATGCAAGGAAAGGCAAAGCCAGATTATGCAAAGGCTGTTGACATTGCAACAGTAAATGCTCTAAAGTCTCTTGTTCTTCCAGAGCTTGTAGTGATAATAACCCCTATAGCTGTCGGGCTTATTCTTGGAAAAGCGGCTCTTGGAGGCCTTCTTGTAGGAATGATACCTACAAGCTTTGCACTTGCGCTCTTCATGGCGAATGCTGGAGGTGCGATGGACAATGCGAAGAAGTACATAGAATCTGGAAACTTTGGAGGAAAGGGAAGCGATGCGCACAAGGCAGCAGTTGTTGGGGACACACTTGGAGATCCGTTGAAAGATACAGCTGGCCCATCATTGAACTCTATGATAAAGGTTGTTAGCACAATATCTATTCTTCTTGCACCGGTATTTGTCGCCTATGCGATTCTCTGATTGCCTAGAATGTGAAAAGATTAATAAAAATAACTTGCTAAATTATATTATGAACAAAAAACAAGTAATAAGAAATACTCTGATCTTTACAAAACAAAAAATGGGAGTTAATGGAAATGGCCATGATTGGCGACATGCATACAGAGTTTGGAAGCTTTCATTAGAGATAGCAAAACAAGAGAAAAAATCAGACCTTTTTGTAGTGCAATTGGCTGCACTTTTACATGACATATCTGACTGGAAGTTTAGCAATGGTGATGAAAGTTTGGGTCAAAAAGTTGCTTCGAACTTTCTAAAAAAGCAAAATGTGGATGAAGAAACTATATCTAACATCTGCGATATAATAAATAACATCTCATTTAAAGGCGCAGAGGTTCAATCAAAAATGAGCACACTTGAAGGAATGATTGTACAGGATGCAGATAGGCTTGATGCGATAGGAGCTATAGGAATCGCAAGGGCATTCATGTATGCGGGTAATAAAAATAGAGAGCTATATGATCCGAAAAGAAAACCTGAGGATCATAGAACATTTAAACAGTACAAAGAATCAAATTCGACAGCAGTAAATCACTTTTATGAAAAGCTATTGCTACTTAAAGATTTAATGAACACAAAAACTGGCAAAAGCATTGCAAGCAAACGACATATGTTCATGAAATTGTATCTTAATCAGTTTTTTTCTGAATGGAACGGAACGACTTGACAACATATACGCCTTGCCCATCATATTTGTAGTCTATCCTTTAAGATTTGCTTCGTTATAGAGAAATAGGAATGTATTTATATTTTACTAAACATATATTATAATATAAGATAGGTAATTTTATGCCTGAAACTATCGAGAGCTATCTAAAAGGAAGAGAAAGACAGCTAGCTATGGCAAGATTGCAGGATGCTGTAGTTGCAGCAATATACGAAATAGACAAAGACATAATACTACATGGAGGAACAGCAATATGGCGTTGTTACAATGGCAACAGATTCTCTGAAGATGTTGACTTCTATCTTACTGACGAACAGGTTAAAAGATTTAATCATGAGCTTACATGGGCATTGCGCAGACATGGGGCCGTTATGGAATATCCAAAAATATCTATAAGAGTTGTTGAAGCATTCAATGACTTTGCAAGGGTAAAATTAGAGGGAATGCGCCAAGAAGGCAAAAGACACCCTATTCAAAAAGAGTACGAGAGAGTTGATGGATCAAAGTTCTTTATAACAACATTGCCAATAGAAGAATTCATACTGGAGAAAATAACAGCGTATTCAAGAAGAGCGTATGGAAGAGACCTTTATGACATATATCATTTAACAAGCATAGAGAAACCGACACAGAAAGCAAGGAAAGCCCTCAGAGAGTTCCTCAAAGATATAAAGAAACCGATAGATGAAAGCAAACTGAAAGATATAGTATATGTAGGAATAACTCCTTCGTTTGAAACCATGTTAGAAGCAATTAGAGGTAAACTGGAATGAAGCATCTTTCTTTCGTAAGAGAGAGGTTTTCAAAAAAAGACTTCCCCATATTTACTGTACAGGATGTAAAAACCGCGCTTTCGAATAAAGGAATAAGCGCAGGTTACGTATACCTGCTCTTTCACAACCTTGTGAAAAGAAAAGAGATTATTAGGATAACAAAAGCGGTTTATACTTTCCACAAGTACGATATTGTTGTAGGCTTTGCTTTCTATCCTTTTTACTATGGTTTCGAAAACGCATTGAATATGAGAGGTATATCTGAACAGGGCACCAATCTTATCATTATAACTCCAAAGAATGTTAGAGAGGGAATCAGATCATTCCAAGGAAGAAATTTTAGGATAAAAAGGATTAAAAATGAATTTTTCTTCGGCTATGAGACAATGGAGTATGACGGATTTAAAGTGCCCGTATCAGATTTAGAAAAGACTATAATAGACATGTTTTACTTCGACGACTATATAAGAGAAGAACTCTGGCCGGAGATACTGAAGAATCTGGATATGAAAAAATTGAACTTATATCTTAATAGATATGATAAAAAATTCAGGAAGAGAGTTTTGAATGAGATTACTAAAAGGTATTAAATATCATGCCAAACATCTATTTACTGTGAGAAAGTGGGCAGGCGCAAGACTGTAGACTATGGTGTTTGGGAAGTAGTAGAGGAACCTCCTGGTCTCAGAAAAGGGATTGAGCATAGAGTAACATTAGTAGATTTAGAGCCAAGTGAAAAAGACGGCTCTGACAAAGTTTGGAGAGGGAAATCTGAGCTGCTTAGGCAGCGCAAGGCTGTTGAACTAGACAATCCGCGTGCTATGGCAGCACTTCTAAATCAAAACCCGCAATCCTGATTTACAGACCCTGATTATTCAGAATCATCTTCTGAATCTTGAGAATCTTTTCGTTTGGAACTAGACCTTATTAGCCTTCTTGCAGCTGTTTCTCTTTCCGGTACACTAAGAACATTCTTTTCAGATATACCAAATATTGCTCCAACATCTCTTTCAAGTTGGGTTACTGGTGGTGGCGTTCCTATTTTATGTGCCTTATTATACTCTGCTCTGCAGAGTTGCAGTGTTTTCCTCAGTTCATCTGTTATGCTCTTTGGTAGAGAAAGCTCTTCACTTTCTGTAATTTCCCAATCCCTTTTCACCAAAGCCGCTTCTGCTGATTCTCCTATCATTTCCTGAGTGTTCACATTCTTAAACTTCAAATATATCAATAAAATAGTAGACGTGTATGCGTTAGCGTTCTTTGTTATCGCAAATATTCTTGTAGTTGTAGCCGAAAAACGCCAATCTGGGTGATTATGGCTATATGGACGCATTGATTCTAGATGTACTTTATAATCTTTTCTAAACATGTGCGACAGTGCTTCAGCATCTGTTTCTTTGACTACATCAGCTATAACTTTTGCGGCTTCTCTAAAGCGTTTTATTTCTTCTCCTATTTCATGATCTGTTACTTTTATTCTATCTAATGCTCTTGACAACCTTTCTGCGATTTCGAGTTCTTGCTCCGACGGAACAAGGAAACTAGGGCGTTCTATACTATATGGATGCCACGCCTTAGCTATAGCTTCTGCAAAATCCATAAGCACTCTTCTATCTGGTTTATCGCTTTTAAGCTCTCTATCAATCTCTTCCCAGCGTGGCTCTTTTTCCCTATCACTTTCAGAATATCTCTTTCCGTACAGTACATTAGGCCCTCTGAATGTTGTATCTGTAATATCTCTTTGTATGCTCACATGCATTGCGCTCATCCGCTTATTGCTCAACCCATTCAGATATATAAATATTCCTGATTAATTTCCTATCGGCAAATTACAGCAATGTATAAATACATTGTTGTTCAAAGTATTTTCGCTGTTTTTACAGTCATGGCTATATGCTATGCTTAGTGTGAAAATTCCTGTTTGGAATTGGATGCAGTCTTGAGGAATGAAAAGAGGAACAACGCACAATTGTCTTTAATAGCGGCAATCCAGCTATCGACTCCAGTCGATGCTGCTGGAGGGCACTG
>JASHUQ010000104.1 GCA_030039935.1 Microcaldota archaeon | reverse complement strand
GAGCCTACAAAGCCTCCCATCTTCCTTTGAAGTTCAGGCCTGCGAGGCTTTTCAGATTTGGATGAAAAACTGTCTATTATCGCTTCAATATTCATCCTGTCGAGCCTTGCCTCATCAAGCACTATTAGGTTCACGTTAGCCCTTGCAGCCTGCTCTGCCTCTTCAGGGTCTTTGCATGCAAAAGCCCTAACCCCGATCCTGTTCGCCTCTATAGCCGCAGAAACAGGATCTCTCGATATTAGTATAGAAAAATCATATTCCTGCGAAGTTCCTCTAATATCCTTTATTATGGATCTGTAATCGCTTGAATCTGCATCGCTCAGAATGCAGGTATTGCCGCTATTGTTTATGGCATTTGCAATCCTTATGCCAGAGCCTTTGTTTTCAGAAAAGAGGTAAAACCTCATTGCACCACATACTATAAATATGTAGATTGCGTAATATATGATTAATAAGCTTTTTGCTAATAATTGAACAGGTGTAAGTTTGAGAGGAAGAGAAACCCTTGTTGTTTGCGAATCTTGCGGAAGGAAGGTTCCAAGGAACAAAGCGATAATAGACGAGAAGGCGATAAGGTTCAGCACAGACCTAAAGACAGCAAGAGACGTAAGGTTCTTTGAGAGAAGGAAGATCCTTTACTGCATTAGCTGCGCAAAGCACAGGGGAATATTCGAGAAGAAGAAACGTCAGGCTATAGAGAGGGCGCAAAGGTTCTGAAATGGCAGAAAGAGACGATTTGCTAATTTTCTCGCTTCGCGAAAAGAAAAAACAGGAAGAAAAGGAAAAGAATGCCGAAGCGCAGAAACCTGCCAAATTCCTGCAGCCGCAGCCACAACAGCAGGCAAAGCCAGTCCAAGAGGGCAGGTCATACGATTCATTGAAAAAACCGCAAAGAGAAACTATAGATCGAATAAAGAAGAACGAGAAAGAGACATACGGGGAGGTTTTTGCGCCAAGCGCAGAGGCTGCCAGAGCAGAATCTGCTCTTGGAATAATTTCAGAAAAGAAAACAAAGAAGACAAAAGCCGAGAGACAGAGCAGGGAGGCGGCAAGCGGCCTTTATTGCGCATGGCACCCATGGAGAGATGCATACGCCATATGTGCAGAATGCCACAGGCCTTTCTGTTATGAAGATATAGCAGAATACGGCGGCAAGTACTATTGCCTTGAGGATATAGACACGGTTGCCGTCTCTTCAAGGGCATCATCCGGATTCAACAGAGTGGGATTCTTGGCCGCCGGAGCATTCCTAATCCCTATCATCGTGTATATTTTGTTTGTAAGCGGAGAGCTGACATATATTTTCAACTACATAATACAGGGAGGCATTACAAACTTCCTTTACACAATAAACATAACATACGCAGAAACCCTTCTCGGCTTTCTATTCACTATATTGCTGTTCTTGTCTTCCATTATGATATTTGTCCAATCCAGAAAGGGATATTCCCTTGGCATGCTGAGCGGATTCCTTTCTGTGGCGCTTTTTGTCTATGAATACATAAGCAGCTTCGCGCTCTATTCTCTTATAATATCCGTGCTTTCTTTCATAGGTTTGGTGACATTGAGCTACTCAATATCATCATATGCGCCTTTGCCTGAACCTGAGAGAATGGGATTATCTGAAAGATCGCCCATTGACTGGCCTGCGCTTGGAAAGTTCTGATCAGCTTGTAATAAGGGTTCTTGTCTGATACCTTCCTCTTTTTTCTATTTCTTTCAATCTTTCAACCATATACTCTCCATGTTTGAATCCCTTAGTATAAAGATATGAACGAACAAAATACAGATACAGCTTTTTACTGATCGATCTCTTCATAAGAAACAGGTCTATCGCCCTGTCTTCTACAGAGTTCGTGAGCTCGCTAAGACCGAAATCGATTATCCATGCCTTGCCCTTTTTGTCAACGAGGATGTTTGCTGGAGTGTAATCCCCATGAGAAATGTTTAGCATGTGCAAGAGGGCAAGTTGGTTTCCCGATTGCTCTATTATAGATTTTAGCATCTTGCTGTCTGTTTTCTTTTTTGCAAGCAATGAGTTGAGCATTTCTCCATATATCCTTTCAATGAATATTGAGTTGTTTCCAACCATCAAAACTTTTGGCGTATTTACCCCATTTGATGACGCCCTTGCAATCAGCTTTGCTTCTGACTTTGTTCTTCTTGCCCTTATCTTGTCATCGATTATCTTTATCCTGTAATTTTTCCTAACCCTCTCCTTTTTCACAGCATTTATTCCAAACACTTTTTCAGAATACAACTTCGCCTCTGCTCCCTCATTTATAAGAATACAATCACCACGTTATTTTTACATCATCTATCCTGTACCTTTGCTTTATGTCACAATCTTCGATATCATAATGCTGTTTTGTCTCCATCATTTTCTCGGCTACCACTGCAATCATTGCCCCATTATCGGCATTGAGTTCGTTCGGCGCAACAAAAAAACCCTTTTTGTGATCCTTTGCAATTGTTTTTACCATTTCTCTAAGGCGTTCGCTCTGCGCAACTCCTCCGCAAAGCACAACATCATTTTTCTTTG
>JASHUQ010000103.1 GCA_030039935.1 Microcaldota archaeon | reverse complement strand
AATCAACCCAAGCATGCTTGAGCTATTAAAAACAAAGAAAGCCTCGGATCTTGATAAGGTGGTAATACTTACTGCGAGGTATGCCAATGTGAAAAAAGATACACTGAAGCTGTTGAAGGACAATGCGGTGCCTTTTGATGAACTCATATGCAGGGAGCTGAGATTCGGCAAAATGCATGACGAAGAATGGAAGCTGCTGAAGATAAGAGAATTGATAAAGAAGATTGGCCCGAAAAGGCTGGAGCTGTTTGAGGACAAAGAGCATAACATTAGCTATATAGCATCTGGCATTAAAGGCGAAGTTGAGTTTGTGCCGTTCAGAGTAGAAGGCGAAAAAATAGCGGCGTGGCCTTACTGATTTACAAGGCCGAGTCCTGCCTTACCATCTTTGTGTCCACCTTTGCCTCGAATTCCTCTGGCTTGTGCGTAAATTCTTCGTAGCCTTTTATGTCACCCCTTTGCTTTAGGACCTCCCTTGAAAGAAGATAATAGAGAAGCGCAAGCGACTTCCTTCCTCTGTTGTTAGATGGAATAATAAGGTCTATGAACTTTGTTGAGTTGTCTGTGTCGCTCAATGCGATAATCGGCATGTTTACCTTGCTGGCCTCGTTTATTGCCTGTTTCTCGTTTCTTGAATCGCTTATCACTATCAGCTTTGGCTCCATGAAGTCCTCCCTGTTCGGATTCGTGAAAACTCCGGGTGTTACCCTTCCCTTTATGAACCTTGCACCAATTATCTCTGCGAATTTCTCAGCCGCAACAATTGCATATATCCTTGAAGCTGTGACAACTATGTCGTTCTTGCTGTACGATGCGATCATCCTTGCCGCCACTCTTATCCTTGAATCTATTGTCTTTAGATCCAATAGATAGAGCCCGTCTTCCCTTATCTTGTATATGAATCTTATCATTCCTGGGCTTTTCACCTTCGTAGCAATGTGTATTCCTGCCTCTAGGTAATAGTTCTGATCAGCCAATAATTGCTCTTCATTATCCATGTTTTCACTTTTGTGGGGCCGCCGAGATTTTCAAAGTTTTTTGAACTCGGGTCGCCACCACCCCAAGGTGGAAGCCTACCAGGTTAGCATACGGCCCCTGCTAGTTATTATAACAATACATTAATTACAATTACCATTTCTTTCCAAATTTTATGAATTCATCTATAAGCTCTACATTGCTTATGAACATCCTTCTGCAGCAATACCTCTTTACTCCAAGCTCATCGAGAACCTTTGCAGGATCTTCCTTCTCTTTGTTAACCTTCTTGTCGTAATCGTTCCACTTGTCCGCTATCACAGCACCGCAGGTGAAACACCTTACTGGTATCATCATTGTATCACATCAGCATTATCATTATTTTATCTATAGGAAGTCTGGAACCTCGCCCTTGCCTTCGGCCCCTTGAACTTCTTTGGTTCAACTCTTCTGTAATCATCTACTAAAAGATTTCTGTCAAACCTCATGTACTCCTTTTTTATTGTATCTGTATCTGAAAACTTTGCAATCCCCTTTGCTATTGCGCTTCTTATAGCCTGCGCCTGTGCGCTCCTTCCTCCCCCATATACTGTTATGTTTATATCAAGCCCTTTTGCCTGCTCCTTTGTTATGCTTGATAGGTTTATAGGTTCTAGTATCACGCTTTTCTCTATTTCCTGCTCTATTGTATCTACGCTTTTGCTGTTTATCCTTATTATCCCGCTTCCTGTCCTCAGAGATGCCCTTGCTACAGCGCTCTTCCTCTTGCTTTTAACTATTATTATCTTGTCGCTTTTCTTTGATGTTTTTCTTCTTGGAGCTCTTTTCTGCGTTATAGCTGGCTGCTGCTCTACGCCCTTCTTTTCCACTGTTTCCATTTGCTGCACAGCCTGTGATTGCTCCATTTTATCTTCCCACTATTTTGCTTTCATATCCTAAAAGCCTAGACAATTCCTCTATTGTTATATAATTGACATACATTGTTCTTGGGTCCTTTGATTCTATTTCAACAAGCTTTGACTTTGAAAGCTCCTGCGGCATTCCAATATAGACCCTCAATCTCCTGTATGCAGCCTTGCCGGACGGTTTCCTGTATGGCAGCATACCCCTTATTATCCTTTTTACAAGAAAATCAGGCCTTCTTGACCAGTACGGCGAATGCTCAGGATTTGCCTTCTCTTTTAGATTGACCCTTGTCTTGTACTTTTCGAGTATTACCTTCTTGCTTCCGCTTATTATCGCTTTTTCTGAGTTCACCACCACGACACTGTTTCCGCTTATCAGGCTCTTGGCGACAGTGCTGGCCAGTCTTCCCAGAATCTTTTTATCTGCATCATAAACTATTTCGCTTGCCAGAAAATCACTATATCAATACACTTACTTTCTTTTCATTTATCATTTTTTCTATCTTTACTATATTGCAGTTCGCGCTCCTCAGCTTGTTGTACGCCTCTTTCGAGAACTCCAATGCGGAGATGTTCACCCTGTGGTCGATAGACCCAACGGAAAGAACCTTTCCAGGAACCACGACATTGTCACCCTCTTTTGTAAACTTATTCAGTTTGTAGATATTTATTGCTGCCCTTCTCCTTGTCGGCACAGCCATAAGCTCATATATCCTTCTTGAAATTCCCTTATTATTCGCTTTGCCAAGTATCTCCAGCCATTCCTTCACATCGCTTCTTTCAACGTTTATCTTCATAACATCATTCCTCTATGCGGGGGGTGAGATTTGAACTCACGCAGTCACTAAAGACACAGGAGTTCCAAGCAAGAAACTTGCACCTCAGTCCTGCGCATTTGGCCATGCTCTGCCACCCCCGCATCATAACTTCTTGAGCTTCTTGTCCAGCTCCTTGATTTCCTCTTCTATTACATCGAGAGCCTTAATAATTATTTGTCTGGGTGGCATCTGACCAAAAGACTCAACATAAAAATCGAATGATCCATCTTGTTTCTGATCGTATGTTACAAGGCCTGGCTGGAATTTTGCATGGTTAAGCGCTGTTCCGAGCACCGCCTTCGCCTCTATCCTTATCCTTTGCTCTTCTCCCAATTTTATTATTGGTATACTGTCGTTTGCAACCATTACCTCTTTGTCAGCCGATTTCAGCTCACTCGAATACACGGTCTTTGGCCCTGTGTCCTCCATTGAGAAAAGTATCTCGTCCTTTTCTGAGTACCCCTTCTGCGGTGTTGTAATCGGGACAAGCCCTATCCTATGAGATATATACTCATCGAAAATTGCGCTGGAGTTCTCGTAAAATGTAATTTTGTCTATTGCAAAGGTCTGGACCCCGTTTAGCGCTATTCTTCTCACAGAGTTTGCAAATGCGTTGCTGGAGTCCTTAAGCGTAAAGCTGAAATTGTTGTCATTATCCTCTAGAATATCGATTTTCATTTGCTCACTTGGCAGAGGGAACAATCAGTATCAAGATTATGGACAATAATATTTATATTGTTTTGCAAATATTCTCATTTAGTGATATCTTGACTTTTGAAGGCATTCTAAAGGATGACTTGTATTCCAGGGAGTTCGGCACAGCGAGGTACACCAGGGCGTTCAAGAAAAGGCCCCATGTGTCAAGATCAAAGATAGATTCCTTTTCCAATTCGATATACCTGAATGTTCCGCAATCCTACTCAATAATGGACTTTGACTCAATAAAATTGAGGTATATTGCGTGCGTTTCCCTTGTATATGACATTATGATGAGCATATACGATGTGAACTCGAGAAGCCTTATTGCCGCAAGGTTCCTTGACCTAACTCCTCAGATAGAAAACCAGTTTTCCAAATTCATAAAGTCGTTGAAGAGGCCGAACCTTGAATTAAGGGTTATAGGCCTGCAGGACGGCCAGGAGCACGACACTCTCAGGAAGCTTGTCAACTTCATAAAAAAGGAAAAACTTCAGTTGTACGAGATTGACCTTTTTGGAAAAGAAATAAGGAACATTGCAATAGACGCATATACAGGTATGAGCTTCAACATTCTTCTTGAAGACAGGGTTTACAAGCCTGGAGAGCTGACCAACAGCATGACAAGGGAGCAGTTCGAGAAGAACATTGTCAACCGCTGAGCACTTTTTCGAAAAGGTCGGTGTGCTGCGCGCCGTTCTTGTCTATAGCGCTTTTCTTCAGCTTTATCCTGTTGCATACAAAGCTCCCGAAATATGTGTTTTGATTGCTGTCTATGAAGTTCCTGACAGACTCGAGCTCGCCTCTTGATGCGTGCCTTATCCTCATTATTGTCATATGCGGGGTGAACTCCCTTTCCTCTTGTTGTATTCCAAGGTTTTCTATGTTTTCCTTTAATA